>NZ_JBFRUJ010000005.1:0-214043 GCF_041474575.1 Vibrio sp. 10N.222.51.C5 | reverse complement strand
AGGCCGTCTTTAAAGTGTGCGAGCGCAAGTAAACGCATCTTCATCTGAATGGTTTTTTGCTGGCTCGCAAGCTTTTTGAAGTCAGTGTTATTAAGGCTATCCATGGCTAAATTTCACAATAATTCATCAATCTTAATTAGATCACATTTTTACTTTAATTAGTATAATTCACTAGCTACCACCAAAAACTTAAGTACGATATGCACCTAATTCTAAATGGCGACTAATATAATGAGTAAGCGTCAGTAATTTGGGATTATTATGAGGTTCTTTTTTGCACTGGTTGTATTCTTTTGTTCATTTTCTCTATCAGCAACTTCGTGGGAAAAAGAGAGTCACCCTACTAAAAATTCACCCTCATCAATTGGAAGCTATGCCAATGGCTGTCTAGACGGCGCGCAGGCTTTGCCTATTAATGGTTTGGGGTATCAGATCATTCGCCCTCAAAGAGAGCGCTACTATGGCCATACAGAAGCTATAAAGTTTATTGAGAGGTTAGGAGTCACGACCAGCGAGAAGCTCAATACTAATTTATTGATCGGTGATATTTCTCTTCCCAGAGGAGGGCGCTTTTCTTCAGGTCATTCAAGTCATCAAACAGGGTTAGATATTGATATATGGCTAAGGTTAACCAGTAAGAGGTTGTCAGAGAACGAATTAGCTGTGCCTAAACCTGTGAGCGTTGTGGATCTTACCAACTACAAATTGCGTGAATCGAATTGGACCGATGATCATTTTCAAGTTATTCGTTATGCGGCGAAAGATGAAAAAGTGGTGCGTATTTTTGTTCATCCAGTGATCAAGCAAACCCTTTGTGAACAAGAAAACTCTGACGCTAATGATAGAGCTTGGTTAGGCAAAATAAGACCTTGGTGGGGACACCACTCCCACTTCCACGTTCGTTTAAAGTGTCCTGAAGGCAGTTCAAACTGCATAGCTCAAGCGAGCCCTCCTAAAGGTGACGGTTGTGGAGATGAACTTGCAAGTTGGGCTCCAAAGACTGTTCCAGTTCCACCTCCTAAAAAAGTAGCGAAAACTAAGAAAAAGAAAAAAGTTAAAGTGATGCCAAGTCAGTGTTTGGCCTTGATATCGAATAAGTAATCCTGTTCATCGAGGCTTTTTACAGTGGTACTGCCACTGGTTTTTTCGACTCTAAAACTGGAGAAATATCACACTTTTGTCTAGAGTTTATAAACACGAGATTAAGAACATCGTTTGATATTAATAAAAGCAATAACGGTATCAGCAAGGGCGATGGCGAATTTGACAAGGTTTGGTCAGGGATTGAGTGTTTTGGGGTGAAAGATGCGGCTTATATGCAGTATGCGAAATCAGAGTCTGATACCCGTCGATAGATAATTCAAGGATAAGACTATGACTATGATTTGTGCGAAGGAATTTTCAGAATGGTTAAGACATAGGTTCAACGCTGAAAGCTCGGGTATTTCAATTTCAAGAGATGACATCAATCAGCTAACAGGCAGACAACGTTTAGACCCTAGTTTCGTAAATGATGTTCACTATGAATTGATGCAGTATGGAATGGCATTTGTGACCGATACCAGCAGGGAAAACTTTTATCTTGTTCCTATAGCTCAATCAATAAACTGGCGAGAACGACTCGAATATCAATTTGAAAAAGAGCTCTTCTGCAATATTTATCCAATCGGAAAATCAGGATGAAAAAAAAGGTTCAACTTATGGTTAAGTTGAACCTTTCTTCTTTTAGGTCAAGCCTTGAATGATAACAAACTTCTCAAGTAGCTCGTCATCAGTTTCAATATGGTTTGGGTCAGTGATGATGCATTTTGTAATCGGACACACTGACTGGCATGTTGGCTTTTCATAGTGACCTTTACACTCTGTACATAAATCAGGATCGATCTCGAAGATGCTGTCGCCCATAGTGATTGCACCATTTGGGCATTCAGGATCACACATATCGCAGTTTATGCACTTGTCAGTAATTAACAGAGCCATTATTTTCTTCTCAAGTAAGTCGCTTAAGTAAAAATTATTTGCCTGATGCGTTACGTGTATCTTGGCCTTCGCTCAAGTTACGCATCAGCAAGCCGTACTCTAGATCTAGATCTGCTGGTACAGGAATAAATACAAAGTGACCGTTACCTTTCGCATCGTCGACCGCTTCAGATTTGCGGTTTTCCATAACTTCTAGTTTGAAAACAACGTTACCTTTCGGTGTCATCATTTCTAAGCTGTCGCCTACTAGGAACTTGTTCTTCACTTCTACTTCCGCTAGGTCACCACGGCGCTTACCTGTGAACTCACCAACAAACTGTTGAGTGTCAGAGATAGAGTAACCGTACTCGTAGTTTTGGTATGTATCGTGTGTATGGCGACGTAAGAAGCCTTCAGTGTAACCACGGTGAGCTAGGCTCTCTAGTGTACCCATTAGGCTTTCATCGAATGGTTTGCCTGCCACTGCATCGTCAATCGCTTTACGGTAAACCTGAGCAGTACGTGCACAGTAGTAGAAAGACTTAGTACGACCTTCAATCTTCAGAGAGTGAACACCCATCTTCGTTAGGCGCTCAACGTGTTGGATTGCACGAAGGTCTTTTGAGTTCATGATGTAAGTACCATGCTCATCTTCAAACGCTGCCATTTTCTCTTCTGGCTTGTGTGATTCAGAAAGCAGAACCACTTCGTCTGTTGGTTTACCAAGGCCTAGTGTGTTGTCTGGACGCTCATCTTGAACTTCAATGTCTTGCGTTTCTACTTCTTGAATAGCAACACCAGTAGGGTTTGCTTCAACGATCTGACCGTTTTCGTCTTCTTTCGCTGCTTCTGTTTTGTATTCCCAGCGGCAAGCGTTGGTGCAAGTACCTTGGTTTGGATCGCGCTTGTTCATGTAACCAGAAAGCAGACAACGGCCTGAGTAAGCCATGCAAAGAGCTCCGTGAACAAAGATCTCTAGCTCTGTTTCTGGGCAGTGTTCGCGAATCTCTTCGATCTCTTCAAGCGATAGCTCACGAGATAAGATCACACGCTCAACGCCTTGAGTTGACCAGAACTTAACGGTCGCCCAGTTTACTGCGTTTGCTTGAACAGAAAGATGGATTGGCATTTCAGGGAATGCTTCACGAACCATCATGATAAGACCAGGATCTGACATGATAAGCGCGTCAGGGCCCATGTCTACAACTGGTTTGAGGTCGCGAATGAATGTTTTTAATTTAGAGTTGTGCGGCTGAATGTTACATACAACATATAACTTTTTGCCTTGAGCATGAGCTTCATCGATACCGATTTGTAGGTTTTCGTGATTGAACTCGTTGTTACGAACACGAAGGCTGTAACGTGGCTGGCCTGCGTATACTGCATCTGCGCCGTAGGCGAATGCGTAACGCATGTTTTTGAGGCTTCCTGCCGGTGATAATAGTTCAGGTACAAATGGTTTTTGTGTAGTCATTGCTTCGTTCTCTAATCTGATCTCAAGTCAGGTTGATACCACCAAGTGATATCAAAGGGGCGCAAATTTTACGCTAAAATGAGTTTGGTTGATAGCCCTAAAGATAGCAATGACATTAACAAGACGGTCTAGAGGCAGATATAAGTGAGAACTTAGTGAGAAATAAGCTCAGATACCGTTAGCACCTGAGCCTATAGTTTGACTGATTAAGCGTTAGGTTGAGTTAACCCGCCTAATGATTCAAATAGGTTTGGAAGGAAAACACTGAACTCACCACAAAGTAGAGAGAAGTCCGCATCAAAACGCGCAGCTTGATCTTCACGAGGAATATCGTCGTTTTCGTCTTTGAGCTCATCACTGAATTTTAGGCGTTTGATGCTGCCATCTTCTGCAAGAATGAATTCAATACGGTCTTGCCAGTTGATAAGAAGTTTCGTCACCATCTTATTGGCTTCGATGTGGTTTTTAATCTCATCAGCTTCTAGTTCTTGTTTCTTAACTCGAACAATACCGCCGTCTTCTTGAATAGATTTTAGTTCTGCTTCATCAAGCATAGTGATGCCTTGTGGCGTATCACCTGATTTCACCCATTCTGTAAGAGTCGTTTCGATCGCTTGCTCTGGGATAGCTGGCACTACTGGCAGGCTACCCATTGTCTTACGTAGCAATGCTAATACATCTTCTGCTTTTTTGTAGCTGCTCGCATCAACCACAATGAAACCTTCTTTTGGCATGATCAGCGCGTAAGTGAAGTTGCTGCGGCTGAATGCTCGAGGAAGTAGATCAATGATGATGTCTTCTTTTAGGCTGTCTTTCTCTTTCTTTTTCAGAGGGGTACCAGACTCTGCCTCAAGCGTTTCTACTTTTGCGTTCAATGATTCTTTGATCACAGAAGCGGGTAGCATTTTCTCTTCTTTCTTTGCACAGATAAGAATGCGGTTTTCTGATACGTGCGTCATCATATCGCCATGTCTACCCATTGCGTGTACCCAACCAAACTTCTGTTTGTCTTGGCTACCACAAGGAGTAAAGCGGAATTCTTCAAGTTGTTTCTCTAGCTGATCTGCGTTGAAATCAATATCACGGTTGAAGCGATAGACTAGGCAATTTTTAAACCACATATATTTTTCTCATACCTTTTTAGAAGTGCCTCATGATATGAGATCTAATTCGATTTGTCCTTAGCTCTGTATCAAAAGTTATAAAGTGAAACGTTTGAGACAGTTATATGAAAATTTGTTTTCAAAGGTCACAAAAGTGTCATAATTAACTCAGATAATGCAATGCGTTGATTAAATACAAAGGCTATTCAATTATGTCGAGAAGGATTCTGGTCGTTGAAGATGAAGCACCTATTCGTGAGATGCTGTGTTTTGTACTTGAACAAAAAGGCTACCAAGCAGTAGAGGCTGAAGATTACGATACAGCGGTAAACAAGCTATGTGAACCTTTCCCAGATCTAGTATTACTAGATTGGATGCTACCTGGTGGTAGCGGGATAAACTTTATCAAGCACATGAAGCGTGAAGAGTTAACTCGCAACATCCCAGTGGTGATGCTAACAGCTCGTGGTGAAGAAGAAGATAAGGTTCGCGGTTTAGAAGTTGGCGCTGACGACTACATTACCAAACCGTTTTCGCCAAAAGAGCTTGTTGCTCGCCTTAAAGCGGTGATTCGTCGTGTAACACCAACGGCATTGGAAGATGTGATTGATGTGCAAGGCCTTAAGTTAGACCCTGTATCTCACCGCGTTACCGCAAGTGAAGGTCCAGTTGATATGGGACCAACAGAATTCAAAATGCTGCATTTCTTTATGACGCACCAAGAGCGTGTATACAGCCGAGAGCAGCTGCTTAACAACGTTTGGGGTACCAATGTTTACGTTGAAGACCGAACGGTTGATGTACATATTCGACGCCTGCGTAAAGCGCTTGAGTCTGCAGGTCACGATAAGCTAATCCAAACGGTTCGTGGCGCTGGCTACCGTTTTTCTACAAAGGCTTAATGTGGCTTCGCTGCCCAGTTTACGGAGTCCTGAATGGTTGAAAAGTTAACCTGGAAAAAGCTGGCTTGGGAGCTGGCTTTTTTTTACGCACCATGGGTTTTAGTCGGATGGATATTCGGTTACCTACCTTGGTTGCTGCTGGCTGCTACGGTATTGCAGCTCGGCTGGCATCTACACAACCAAATGCGTTTGTCCGCATGGCTGTGGGATGAGAAGCGTCTAACTCCACCTTCAGGCTCTGGGAACTGGGAATCTCTGTTTAACGGTATTTATCGTATGCAGCAGAGACAGCGTCGCAAACGCAAAGAACTGACTAACCTTATCCGCCGTTTCCGTAACGGTGCAGAATCGCTTCCCGATGCCGTTGTGGTATTTCGCGGTGAAGGCAATATCGTTTGGTGTAACAAGCTAGCTCAGTATTTGCTGGGCTTTCGTTGGCCAGATGATTCAGGTCAACCGATCTCGAATTTGATTCGTACTCCAGATTTTATTAAGTACCTTAATAAGCAAGATTTCTCTGAGCCATTAGAGATGCCTTCTCCATTGAATGTGGAGCGTATGCTCGAGCTGCGTATTGTGCCGTATACCGAGGGTGAACACCTGATGGTGGTACGTGATGTGACCCAGCTTAAGCAGTTAGAAGGCATGCGCCGTAACTTCTTCGCTAACGTTTCTCATGAATTGCGTACGCCGATGACCGTCCTTCAAGGTTACCTTGAAATGACCGAAGATCCAGACATGATCGTTGGCCCAATGTGGACCAAGGCGCATGGCGTAATGACTGAGCAGCTCAATCGAATGAACAGTTTGGTTAATCAACTACTCACGCTTTCGAAAATTGAAGCGGCGCCAATGCATGAGTTGGATGAAGTGGTCAACGTTCCGGCGATGCTTGAGGTTCTTGAGAAAGAAGCGGCGAGCCTTAGCGGTGAGCGCGAACATAAGCTTGAGTTTGATATCGATAAGAGCCTACGAGTTCTTGCCGATGAAGACCAATTGAGAAGTGCGATATCGAATTTGGTTTATAACGCGGTTAAATACACACCCGCAGGTGCAACGGTCAAAGTGCGTTGGTATCAAACCAGCCAAGGCGCGTGCTTAGATGTGTCAGATACTGGTGATGGTATTGAGCCTCAACACTTACATCGACTCACAGAGCGCTTCTATCGTGTAGATAAAGCCCGCTCTCGTGATACCGGTGGTAGTGGTCTTGGATTAGCGATTGTAAAGCATGCGCTTAGCCACCACGATTCACATCTCGAAATTCAAAGTGAAGTGGGCGTCGGCAGTCGTTTCCATTTTACTTTACCAAATCGACTGACCGTATCATGAGTTGTTCGATACGCAGGATGCATTTTCCAGTCAGCTCATTATTAGCGTTTGCTTTAGTTAACCCTGTGCATGCCGAACAGGGTGTCGATTCTCTTCCTGATTATTCTAAGGTTCCGGGAATTTCTGGGAGCTTATTATCGGTCGGTTCGGATACCTTAGCGGGTATGACGACGTTATGGGTGGAAGAGTTCAAGTCCTACTACCCAAATGTTAACGCTCAAGTCCAAGCATCGGGTTCTTCTACTGCTCCTCCAGCCTTAACCGAAGGGACTGCACATCTAGGGCCAATGAGTCGTCCGATGCGCCTGCGAGAAATTGAAGCATTTGAAAGGGAGCATGGATATAAGCCAACAGCACTGCGAGTTGCTATCGATGCGATTGGGCTTTTTGTGCATCGTGATAACCCTATTGAGGGGCTTAACTTTCGTCAGATTGATGGCATTTTTTCTGAGACATTACGCTGCGGAGCAACAAGGCCCCTCAATAACTGGCAAGATCTCGGAATCGATCAGCCATGGGCGAAACATCGATTCCAATTGTTCGGTCGCAATTCTGTATCGGGGACTTATGGATACTTCAAACAGAATGCACTGTGCGGCGGTGACTTTAAAAATCGTGTGAATGAGCAACCTGGTTCGGCTTCAGTCGTTCAGTCGGTCGCTTCATCCATCAGTGGGATTGGCTACTCAGGTATTGGCTATCGTGTCGCTGGCGTTAAGCTGATTCCTATTGCTGAGCATGGTTCTGATTATGTAGAGCCGACTCGAGCGAATATCTTGAGCGGTGATTACCCTCTATCACGCTTTCTTTACGTATACGTGAACAAACACCCAGATAAACCGCTTTCTCCCGTTGAAAGAGAGTTCCTCACTTTTGTGTTCTCAAAGCAAGGACAAGAACTTGTAGAGAAAGATGGCTATTTAGCAATACCGTCTGAGTTCGCAGAGCAAGAGTTGGCAAAAGTCGGGCTCTAATTCAGGCTGCGATAAACTTAGATAAGAAACGTATGAACAGCTTGCGCGTCGCAGGCTGTTTTAATTTTGACTGTTCGTTATTTTAGCTTTAACGACCATCCTGCATTTTGCCAACGTTGTTGCTCTTCTCTGAGCTCATAATCAAGCAGTTGGTTTTGGGCCAACCAATCGCTGTTAGTTCCTTTCAATTCCCAGTTATCCTGTTGTTCAATCGTTAGAGTCACGTCTGGGGCCAGTGCTTGATTTCGCTGACGGTTGAGTAAGATAGCGAGTCTCAATATACGAATCAGCAGGGTGACTTGTTGCTGAGTAAACAGAGAAAGTTCCGGCAAATCTTGTAGTTTGAGCGCTTTTCTTTGATAGCGAACCAATGCTGATATAAGGCGTTGTTGCTCAGTATTAAAGCCTGGCATTGTCGTATGCTTAAGCAGATAAGCCGAATGGCGGTGATAGCCTTGGAATGCAATGCTTTGTCCTACCTCATGAAGTACTGCAGCCCAACCAAGCAGATCATACAGCTCATTAGTGACCGCAGTTGTCACTTGAGGCTGTACTTGTTTCAGCAATGAAAGAGCGAGCACTTTCACTTTCTCGCCATGAGTTACGTCTACATGGTATCGAGAGACGAGCGTTTCGGCAGTTCTTGTTCGAATATCAATATCTTTAAACCTATCCTCCATGTCATAAAGAACGCCTTCTCTCAGGGCACCATCAGAAAAATGTAACTCCTTGATGTCTAGCGTATCCATTGCTGCTGAAAGAATGGTGACGCCTGCAGCAAACACAGGCTTTCTCTCATCACTTAAGCCTGAAAGATTTACGGTGTTGGATGATGAAAACTCACATAAATGATTCTTTAAATAGGACAGGCGTTGGGGCGTAATGAGACCATCGGTGAACCCTAAGCCAATGAGTACTTCTTTTATTGATTTCGTGGTACCAGATGAGCCAAAAGCGATTTCCCAAGGGGCTTTTGTGTATTCTTCAATCAATGGCATCAATAGACGAGTAGCTGCGGTATAAGCATCTGAGAAGTGTCGTGAAGTTAGCCCTTCGTCAGCAAAGAAACGTTGAGTGAAGTTGACGCATCCCATCGGTAAACTGCGCATAATTAGAGGAGTAAAGCCTTGTCCGGCGACGAGTTCCGTACTCCCTCCACCGATATCAATAACCAACTTAGATTCAGAAGCGGTTTGAGTGTGTTCTGCTCCGTTATAGATTATTCGAGCTTCTTCTTGACCGGAAATGATCTCTATTGGAAAAGGAAACAGTGGCTTGGCTTGCTCTAAGAAGTCTTTAGCGTTTTTGGCTTTTCTTAGGGTATGAGTCGCAACAACTCTGACATCATCAAGCTCAAAATCCGCCAGTCGTTCTGCGAACACCTTGAGGCATTCTAGGCCTCGCTCGATAGCGCTTTCAGATAGGACGTTACGTTCATCCAATCCATCACCTAATCTCACTTTCTGTTTGTGTCTGCTGACTAATTGCAGGTGTTGATCGAATACTCGGGCAACCACCATGTGAAAGCTGTTCGAACCCAAGTCGATAGCGGCAATACATCGAGAATGTTTGTTATCAATTAGCGGCATGATTTCTTCTCTTGTTTGTACTTCTTGCGAGCAAGTTTCTCCATACGTTTAATATAGTGGTAAGTGGAGAGTTGTGACGTCGGGTAATCAAGTAGGTTTGCTGGTGGTTGTGTGTAAGAGTTGCTCATCGCTTGGTCTAGCACTCGAGCTTTGTTGCTGTCATCGAAATGAAACTCGGTGATATCGATAATGGTTTGCTTGATCTTTGGATCTAAAATTGGAGCTGCAACTTCGATGCGGTGATCAAAATTTCGTGTCATCCAGTCAGCGGAAGATATATAGACCTTCGGCTTTCCAGCGTTACCAAATATCATCACTCTCGGATGTTCGAGGAAACGATCGACCACACTGACTATCTCAATATGATCACTGATGTTGGGTATGCCAGGGACAAGAGAGCACATGCCGCGAATGACCATTCTCACTTTTACATTGGCTTGGCTAGCCTGATAGAGCTTTTCAATGATCTCTCGATCGACCAAGTTGTTGAGTTTTAGAGTGATGCTTGCAGGTTTACCTTCTATCGCGTTTTGTATTTCATTATCTATCAATTGGTACAGACGTTTTCTAGTATTCTTTGGTGACACAATCAGTTGCTTGAACTGGGACTTTTGATAAGGGTTTTCAATA
The DNA here is from genome assembly GCF_041474575.1 of Vibrio sp. 10N.222.51.C5. Taxonomy (NCBI): domain Bacteria; kingdom Pseudomonadati; phylum Pseudomonadota; class Gammaproteobacteria; order Vibrionales; family Vibrionaceae; genus Vibrio; species Vibrio sp. 10N.222.51.C5. Next base: position 204,080 of record NZ_JBFRUJ010000005.1, on the reverse strand, counting down.
TACTTAAAGACTTGTCTCACCTCTTGAGTCAAATCTTCATTCGCAGTGAGCAGAGAAAAATCGGTATACACGCGCGCTGTAACTTCATGGAAGTTGCCAGTGCCAATATGGGCATAATGCTCGGTATGCTTGCCTTCTTTTCGTTTGATGAGCAGCAACTTGGAATGGATCTTCAAACTTGGGATGCCATGGATGACTTTTACACCCGCTTCTTGAAGTTTCTTGGTCCATTGAATGTTGGCTTGCTCATCAAAGCGTGCTTGCAGCTCGACAACCACAGTGACCTTTTTGCCATTGTGCGCCGCATCGATGATCGAGCTGAGGAGTTTTGAGCCTTCCGCAACACGGTAAACGTTTATTTTGATGGAGGTTACCTTCGGGTCAAAGGAAGCCTGCCTAACCAGTTCAGTGATGTGACTAAAGGTGTGATAAGGATAATGCAGTAAGATGTCGCGAGCTTTGATCGCTTCGAAATAGTTTGGGTAATGGCTGAAATGCGCGCACTTAATCGCGGGTAGAGGACGATTAACTAAATCACGTCGGTTAAGGCTTGGGAACTCAGAGAAATGTTTGAAGTTATGATAGCGACCACCTGCGATGACACTGTCATAGTCAGACAGTTTAAGTCTGACTTGTAAGAAGTTGAGCATTTCAGTTGGCATTTCAGATTCATAGATCAGACGTATCGGCAGTGCCGTTAAGCGCTGTTCTAAACCTAAAGACATCGATTCTAATAGGTTATTTTCATTGTCCTCTTGCAGATCATAATCGGCATCACGTGTCATTTTTATCGCAAAACAACGCAATGAGTCATACTCAAAGAATCCTTTAAGTAAGTCATCCAAACAAAATCGAACTATATTATCTAACAAGATCAAAGTTGTACGCTGCGAACCCGAAGTTTCCGGTAACTTAACAAATCGAGGGAGTGCTTCTGATGGGATTTCGAGTAAGACATATTGAGATGATGCATCACGCTCGATGTCGATGGCTAAGTAACTTTGTTCATCTTTGAGAATATTAAGTAACTGGCTATCTTCGTTCAAGAGAATCGGAGTTAAGTGTGGCAGCACTTTTTTCTTAAAGTACTTTTTTATCCAGCCACTTTGTTCTTCGCTGATTTGTTGTTCGTTGACCAGAAAAATACGATTGCGTACCAATTCCAATAGCAAGTCGTTATACAGTTCATGGAATTGAGCATCGAGCTTGCTTGCTTTGCTCTGCATTTTAGTCAGTAGGCTTTTCGGCGAGTTGGAGGTTAGCTGTGGATCTTGAAGTAAGATCTTTCGCTTCACATCAGCAAATCGGACTTTGTAAAACTCATCGAGGTTTTTCGAGTAAATACCTAAAAAACGAACTCTTTCGATTAAGGGGACTGACTTATCTGCCGCTTCTTGGAGCACTCTTTCGTTGAAGGATAACCAGCTAAGTTCTTTTGTGACATAGTCTTTTTCCATCGAGATGAGAATCCTTGAGTACTGGCTATAGAGCTGATTACTTTAAATTAGAATGGCAAAATTCACAAAATCTATGATCTTACTTTAAGAAATATGGCTAACAAACTTGTTATTAGTTTCAGTTGTTTAACGTAACTTGTAATATAATTGTCATCTAACGTACATATTATGTCAGTAGCTAAAAAAAGGTAGATAAACAGATGGCTTCAGCCCAATTTTCATTGAAAGAGCGCGACAAAAAAAGATGGTTGAAAGATCGTCTCGTCCGTTTTTCGGTGACATGTGGCGCGGTCAGTGTTCTAGCTGCCCTAGTATTGATCTTTGTTTACTTGGCAATGGTCATTTTACCGGTATTTTCAGATACTGGTTTAGAGACCGACCAAGCCGTAAAGACCGTTGCCGTAGAAGAGCCTATCGTCTTATCGGTTGATGAATATGGTCAACATGCATTTACTATCGAAAAATCCGGTTTGGTACAGTTTTGGGATTTAGAGTCTCAAAATACACACTCTTACTTTGAGCGTGATGTTGTAGCCAACCCCATCGCCTTTTCTCGAAATACCCCATCTGAAAATTGGTTTGCCTTTGCCGACAGCGCAAGCAATCTTACTTTTTTCTATCCTGAGTATAGTGCGCCTGTGCTGAAAAAGGGCAGTGAAGCCGAACCTAAAATTGAGCAAATTACTCTCCCTGAACCGTTTTTAAATGATGAACCCTCAAATGGGGCGACGATCGACAAATTCGCATTCTCTAAAAATGGACGTGGGATTACGGTTGCCGCGCAGTTAAGTGACCAACGAGTCTTGGTTAAGTGGTATCAGAGTGACCTTACTGGTCAGTATGTTTTTCAGAAGAGCCAATGGCTATCGGATAAGTTGGGCTTGCAGCAGCAACTGCTTGTCACACCTGATGGGCAAACCTTATACCTACGAGCACAATCGGATTTGGTTGTTTTGAAACTATCAGATAACGGTTTTGATGTTCGTGAAGTGATTGATCTTAGCTTAAATGATGCGAAGCATTCCGTGAAAAGCATCGATTTATTGTCTGGCGCATACTCGTTGTTGGTTACGCATGAGGACGGACAGGTTTCTCAATGGTTCGATGTACTCAAAGATGAAAAGCGTAGCCTGACCCATATTCGAGACTTCCAACTTGCTGAACAAGTGCAATTTATTCTTCCTGATACTTATAGAAAGGGTTTTTATAGCTTCTATAAGAACGGCACATTACAAAGCCACTATACGACCAGTGAAAAGCTGTCGTTGTTTGAACGCGCATTTGATAAATCACCACAACTAGCCGCTATGTCTGCCAATGAACTGCATCTGGCAACGTTGATTGATGGCATCATCAGTGTGGCTAAAGTCGACAATGAATACCCACAAATCTCATTCTCCTCGCTTTGGCAAAAGGTCTGGTATGAAAGTTACCCTGAGCCGCAATACGTTTGGCAATCAACATCGGCGAATGATGACTTTGAAGAGAAATTCAGTTTAGTACCTATCACATTCGGTACTATCAAAGCCGCTCTGTTTGCGATGATGTTTGCCGTGCCGGTTGCTGTGCTCGGAGCTATTTACACCGCTTATTTTATGTCTCCACGCATGCGAAGAGTGGTGAAGCCTTCGATAGAGCTGATGGAAGCTCTTCCAACCGTGATCATCGGATTTTTGGCTGGGCTTTGGTTTGCTCCAATCGTTGAAACACATTTAACGGCTGTCTTCTCATTAATGATGCTATTACCACTGAGCACACTGTTGACTGGACTTGTTTGGTTCTGTTTACCGAAGAGCGTAACGGGTCGCTTCTCTAACGGTTGGCATGCTCTGATATTGATTCCGGTATTGGTGATTACAGTGGTTGCGGTGTTTGCTGGTGGAAACAACATTGAAGCCTTGTTATTTGGTGGTGATATTCGTACCTTCTTGGCTAGCTATGGTATCGACTTTGACCAACGCAATGCGCTAGTGGTTGGTTTTGCTATGGGCTTTGCGGTCATCCCAACGATTTTCACTATTGCTGAAGATGCTATTTTCTCTGTACCTAAACATTTGTCTGATGGGTCATTAGCGTTGGGTGCGACGGCGTGGCAGACGCTTATTTATGTGGTGCTATTGACGGCGAGTCCAGGTATCTTTTCTGCGGTTATGATGGGCCTAGGGCGAGCAGTTGGTGAAACCATGATCGTCTTGATGGCGACAGGTAACACCCCAATTCTTGACTGGAATGTTTTGGAAGGGATGAGAACTTTATCGGCAACGATTGCTGTTGAGCTGCCAGAATCAGAAGTGGGTGGTTCTCATTTCCGCTTGCTGTTCTTGGCTGCACTCTTGCTGTTTATCTTTACATTCGCGGTGAACTCAGTTGCTGAGTGGGTTAGACAAAGACTGAGAGATAAATATCGTGCGCTGTAGTTTTAAAGGTTTGCCTCAATGTGTATCAATGGCTTTTAGTGGCTTGACTAGCGTGTCTCTTGATCTTTGCAGCTCCTTGATTTCAGCACGCCAAGAGCAAGGTCGATCATGATGAATAAACTGAAGTCATTATTATCTTGGGTTAAATCGGGCTCTCCGTGGATATGGCTTACGGGCGGGGCGGTGAGCATCAGTATGCTTTCTGTTCTTGGCCTAATGCTGCTGATTGGTTGGAAGGGCTTAACCTATTTTTGGCCCGCACCTTTGTATCAATGGCAAGTTGATTCCAAAGACTTATCGCTCGTGGTCGATCTTGACGAAACCGTATCAAAACAAGAAGTACTAGTTGGTCAGTTATATGAACGAAAATACATCCCGATAGAGCAAGTTCCACAAGTCCATGACCTTTTGTCACCTCAAAATTTGTCGACTGGGTTAATACAGCGCTTAAGCATTAAAGTTGCCAACAGAGAGCTGTACCCTGCGGACTTTGTTTCCATACTTGATGTTAACTTACGTGAACCAACCACCCCGCTTGATTGGGTTGTGATTGAACGAAGTCGAGGTGGTTATTTCTTTGGTAAGCCGGTGGGTTTTAAAACCGCTTCTGGCACCTTTGATTCGAACATAGACCAAAAGCTCGAACAAGGCTTGGCGTTCGCTGATGCGCTACGTAAAGAAACGTCGCGTGTCGTGAACCAAGAAATTCGCAATATCAGCTGGCAATTGGAAAACCTGCGCTTAGAAAAGCGTAAGCTTGAACTCAATGAGTCAGTGAGCGATGAATACCTTAAAACCTATACTCAAACTAAACTGGAATTAAACCGTCAGTTAGGTGAAGCCGAAGTTAAGCTTGAGCACCTTAGAACGCAACTTAATGTCGAAAGCTTACTCGTTGAGGATATGACAGGCGAGCAGGTCGAGATTTCGCTAAGTCACATTCTGGATTATTGGTACCCAAATAATATGTCTTACCTAGAAAAGGTTGGGCACTGGGGCAAACAAGTTTGGAAGTTCTTATCAGAGAACCCACGAGACTCAAACTCTGAAGGCGGTGTGTTTCCTGCTATTTTTGGCACAGTACTGTTGGTTATTCTCATGTCGATCGTCGTGATGCCTCTTGGGGTAGTCGCTGCGATATATCTTCATGAATACGCAAAAAACAACGCACTAACACGTTTAATTCGTATCGCCGTGATTAACTTGGCGGGTGTACCGTCGATTGTGTATGGCGTTTTTGGTTTAGGCTTTTTCGTCTATACCATTGGTGGCTCGATTGATACGTTGTTCTATGCAGAGCGATTGCCAGCACCGACATTTGGTACGCCGGGTCTACTTTGGTCAGCACTAACCTTAGCGGTCTTGACGCTTCCAGTCGTTATCGTAACCACGGAAGAGGGCTTAACGCGTATTCCTAGTGCAGTGAGGCACGGTTCATTAGCGCTTGGTGCGACTCAATTTGAGACGCTTTGGCGCATTGTTTTACCGATGGCAAGCCCAGCGATTATCACTGGTTTAATTTTGGCAATCGCGAGAGCCGCGGGGGAAGTTGCACCACTTATGCTGGTGGGTGTTGTTAAATTGGCATCTAGCTTGCCAGTCGATGGTCAGTTTCCGTATTTACACTTAGATAGAAAGTTCATGCATTTAGGCTTTCATATCTATGATGTTGGTTTTCAAACCTCTAATATCGAAGCGGCACGACCTTTAGTGTATGCGACTTCATTTTTATTGGTTACGGTGATTGTTGGGTTGAACTTAACAGCCATCAATATCCGTAATAACTTGCGTGAAAAATACCGAACCTTAGGACAAGATTAGATGTTCTCGATTAATGAAACCTTGGGTTACCAAGCACCACTTGATGTTCACAATCTGAAGGATGAGCAAATTGCTATCTCGATCGAAGGGCTAAATCTTTACTATAAAGAGAGCCAAGCACTTGATGATATCTCGATGCAGATCCCGAAGGGGCAGGTGACGGCGTTTATCGGCCCTTCTGGGTGTGGTAAGTCGACTCTGCTGCGCTGCATTAATCGCATGAACGATCTTGTTGAAGGCTGTAAGGTTTCCGGGAAAGTGAAGCTTCATGGCAAGAACGTCTATCACCCTAAGGTGGATGTTGCGACCTTACGACGCCGTGTGGGTATGGTATTCCAGCGTCCAAACCCTTTTCCTAAATCTATCTATGAGAATGTGGTTTATGGCTTGAGGCTACAAGGCGTTAGCAACAGCCGAGACCTTGATGATGCGGTTGAACGCTCTCTGCGCGCTGCTGCGTTATGGGATGAAGTGAAAGATCGGTTGCATGAGAACGCCTTTGGTTTATCGGGTGGTCAACAGCAGCGTTTGGTTATCGCTCGTGCGGTTGCGATTGAACCTGAAGTGCTGTTGTTAGATGAGCCGACATCGGCACTGGATCCTATTTCTACTTTGACGATTGAAGAGTTGATCAACGATCTCAAAACCCAATACACAGTGGTGATTGTTACTCATAACATGCAGCAGGCAGCTCGCGTGAGTGACCATACTGCCTTTATTCATATGGGAAAATTGATCGAGTACTCAGATACGGACTCAATTTTTACGTCTCCATTGAAAAACCAGACAGAAGACTACATTACTGGTAGATATGGTTAACCTCTGCAAAGGTGTCATATAGAGCTAAGTCACTCTACAAAAATGGCTTTCTTCATTTCTTTCAAGGAGCAAGTATGCATTTCGGTCGCCACATTTCAGGGCAATTCAATGTCGAGTTAGAATCGATCCGTACTCATGTATTGACCATGGGCGGGTTAGTGGAGCAGCAACTCTCGTTTGCAATGCAGGCGCTTCATAAAGACGATGTTGAACTGGCTAAAAAAGTGATTCGTGATGACCATAAAGTGAATGCGATGGAAGTGTCGATTGATGAGGCCTGTACTCGAATCATTGCAAAGCGTCAGCCGACCGCAAAAGATCTGCGTTTGATTATGGCGATCATCAAAACGATTACCGACTTAGAACGTATTGGCGATGTTGCCTCTAAAATTGCGCAAGGTGCTATTGAGATCCCTTCAACCAAAGAGCAAAAATTCCATGTTTCGTTAGAGCCTCTTTGCCGTCAGGCAATCACCATGCTTCACCAAGTGTTAGATGCTTTTGCTCGTATGGATGTTGATGCGGCTGCTGAAGTTCACAAACTTGATGATAAGTTGGATGCGGAATACGAAGCCGTTATTCGTCAGTTAATGACCTATATGATGGAAGACCCTAAGAACATCCCTAATATTTTGCAGGTGATGTGGTCAGCTCGTGCGATTGAGCGAGTGGGAGACCGCTGCCAAAATATCTGCGAATACATTATTTACTTTGTGAAGGGTAAAGATGTACGTCACCTCGGTGATCAAAGCCTTGATGACGCACTAAAATAGAGCTTATCTTTAGAAGCTAATAATGGCACCAAGATTGAAATTGACCGTTGTGTCGTAAGGCACAAAGGTTTTGTTGTGATCAAAAATATTCATATCAACACCAGCACGTAATCCAAGCATTGGTGTCGCTTGGTAAACGTAGGCACCACCTAGGCTTATACCATGTGTTGTTTTCTCTTCTACTTCGCCTGAGCGCGTTTTTGTACCGTCATAACTTGCCACACCAATCTCAGCCTGAAAGCCGTGGGTTTGGTTTCTTCCAAACATGTTTTGCTTCGTAACAGGTTTAAATCAAGAGAGCTGAATAAGTCTTTAGCCATATCTATCCATGAAAATTTTCTGCGCTATTAAATCTAATATACGTCAGTCAGTTAGATTAGTCAGCGAGGTTCTCTGGATTTATGCTGGCGACTATTGCCCTAAGCGGTGAGGGCGGCTCTCACACTGGATATCTTGCTAGCATCAGTTACTGGTATCTGATAATCATCAATATCATCACTGCCCATTTGAGCACTTGAGTTGTTTTCCATTAGACTCGGCCTTGTCGATTTACCTGAAAGGTGAAGAGCAGGTACTTGGGTAGCGCTTTGAATCATTTTGGCATTCGCAGCGTTAACGCCAGCCCCCGCCATGATATCAATTCGTCCATCGGCTTGTTTGACCATTGCAGCCAATACATCGATACCTTGCTCAGCATTAGCAGCAAGCCCTGATGTCAGGACTCTTTCGCATCCAAGTGTAATGATTTGTTCTAATGCTGCTTGGAAATCAGAGCTTTGATCGATGGCTCTGTGGAAGGTAATCCCAAGCTTTAACAAGTGCGCTTTGTCAGCCAGTTGTTGCATCTTTGGCATATCAATACTTCCGTTCGGCGCTAACACACCAAGTACGACCCCATCCAATCCTGCATTTGCGCAAGCTTCAATATCTTCAAGCATACAGAGCATATCGTCGTTATCGAAAATGAAGTCGCCTTGTCTTGGGCGTATCATAGCGTAGACCGGAACCGACGAAACTATTGCCGCTTGTTTCATCATTCCGAAGCTTGGAGTTAATCCGCCAAGTGCTAATGAAGAGCAAAGCTCAATTCGATTCGCGCCACCAGATAGTGCGGTATGAAGAGATTCTAAGTTATCGATACAGACTTCAATTTCGGTGTTCATCGTGTTTATCCGTTCAAAAAGATACTGATGAAATAATAGCAATCTAGGTGTGATTCTGAATAGATGGGGATAAGGGAAAATAGAGGTAAAGTTTAGGTTTATCGCTACCTCAATTATCTATTACAAGAGTCAGTCTAGGGGAGCGAGGAGGGGAAAACAAAAAGCCCGAAGCGTTAACTTCGGGCTTTTAATAGGACTTTACTTCTTAACTGATTGGCGGTGCGCTTTGCGCTATTAGCTTATGCTTTATATCTCTTTAAAGAGAATCTTCCAACCATTAACCCGCGTTGAGTTCGGGCTTAAGAGGTAATTACTTGCTTAGGTCGTCAGCGTGCTCAGATAGGAATGCTGCAACACCTTTTGGAGATGCGTCCATACCTGATTTGCCTTCTTCCCATTGTGCAGGACAAACTTCACCGTTCTTCTCGTGGAAGTTTAGTGCGTCTACCATGCGTAGCATTTCGTCGATGTTACGACCTAGTGGAAGATCGTTAACTACTTGGTGACGTACAAGACCGTCAGCGTCGATTAGGAAAGAACCACGGAAAGCAACGCCTGCTTCTGGGTGCTCAACATCGTATGCTTTGCAGATCTCGTGCTTAACGTCAGCAATTAGAGGGTATTTAACTTGACCAATACCGCCATCAGCGATAGCAGTGTTACGCCATGCGTTGTGAGAGAATTGAGAATCGATAGAAACACCGATTACTTCAACGCCTTTAGCTTGGAAATCTTCAAGACGGTTGTCGAAAGCGATTAGCTCTGAAGGACAAACGAAAGTGAAGTCTAGTGGGTAGAAGAAAACTACAGCTTTCTTACCTTTAGTGAATTCTGCGAAGTTGAAGTTATCAACGATCTCACCGTTACCTAGAACAGCTGCTGCAGTAAAGTCAGGGGCTTGACGACCTACTAGTACCATTTTGGAATCTCCTAAAAAATTAGTTGGCCCAACACATCTTTGTTTGGGCTCCGTTTCTACGGGACAAACTATAGTACAATCGGTACTATAGAAAAAAGCGAATTAAATAGATTAAGTTAATCGAAAAAAGCGATAAGCTTATTCTTTGTCCTGTCCTTAGGTCGAATGACCTTTACCTAACTTATCCTACTCATATTACAAAGTAATTTCATGAATAAATGGCCAAGTCTTAAGCAACTTCACTATCTTGTTACTCTTCACGAAACTCGTCATTTCAGTGATGCCGCAGATCGCTGTTTCGTCAGTCAATCTACGCTAAGTAAAGGCATTCAAAACCTAGAAGAGCTGATTGGTTGCCCGCTTTATGAGAAGAAAGATAAAAAGAGCCCGCTAGTTTTCACGCAAGCAGGTGAGCTGGTGGTCAAGCACGGTCGAGAGCTACTAGCGAAAGGACAAGATCTCGTAGAGCTTGGAAATCTATGTAACGGGGATGCGATGCAAGGGCAGCTGCGAGTCGGGTGTATTCCTACTATAGCGCCGTTCCTTTTGTGCGATTTGGTACAGGAAGCCAACCAGCGCTTTCCACAATTAAATTTGCTGTTACGTGAAGACACAACGACCAACCTATTGGCTGCGCTGCGTCATGGAGACTTAGATGTGCTGATTCTGGCTTTGCCTGTCGATATCGACAATATGGAAAGCCAAGTTGTTGGGCAAGACCCTTTCCGGATGGTGATCAGTCGCAATCAAGCTGATGGTATTCGCGTTCCGATTAAATACGATGACCTGCCAGACGAATCTGTATTTTTGTTGGAGAACGAGCATTGCTTAACCGAGCATGCTGTGTCGGCTTGTAAGTTAACGGATAAAGAGAAGATCAACCCGTTCACTGCGACGAGCCTTCACACATTGGTGCAAATGGTGGCCAATGGTTTAGGAACCACCTTTATTCCGCAAATGGCGATCGACCACGGTTTATTGGAAAACCAGAATCTCGTTGTGATCGATCCTCCTGGTCAGCAGGCCTACCGAGATATTGGCCTTGTCTGGCGACCAAGCTCTTCGCGTCGTGAGACATTCCATCAATTAGCGGATGTGGTATCTGAGCTTCTATAATAATCCGCTGCGACAACAATCCCTCTGAGCGGCTGAATTGGCCGCTCTTCTTTATATCAATTCCGAGCGTTACTCTACTTCTGCTTCTTCTGGCTCTACTTCTTCTTGCAGCTCCAGTAAATTGATCGCTATCGTGACAAAATCGCTGTCTGTAATAATGCCTACTAGTTCGTGGTTTTCTACGACAGGTAAACAGCCCACTTTATGTTTCTGCATGTAGATAGCCGATTCTTTTAATCCTGCACGCGGCTCTACCGACATAACACTTTTGTGCATGATGTCGTTGAGGGGAGTAGCAAGAGTAAAAGATTGAGCTTGTGGGATGTTTTGTAGGCTGGATTCTTGAGCGGCGAGAACGTCTCGTTGTGTGACGACACCTAGTAGTTGCCTGTCGGAATCGACGACCGGAATATGGCGGATATCAAGTGCTTCCATCATGTGCTTAGCATCGGCCAGTGAGTGTGAGCGCAATAGGGTATGAGGGTTGCGAGTCATCATATCTTCAACCTTGATCATACGAACCTCCTTCTTTTTTATTTGTTGCTATTACTATAGTTTTTTATCCAAAAAATAACTGAGATCTGACGCATTCTTGGGTGAGTTTTATGCAACTAATTCTTTAGCTTGAAGAGGTGAATCAGTCGCATTATTTTACGCCTCTTTACAATAATCCAGTGCTGTAAACCTTGCTATTGCGGCTCGTGTGCCTATACTAGCCCACTGCGAAATTTTTAGTCGTGTTTGCGATGTGTTTCTGGTAACGATTGACTTACCGTAACGATTATCCAGCAACTACGATTTATGATTCGTCAACGGCACAAATCTCATCAACTAAGACAAGACTAGACACATGCAAGTTTCAGATTTTCACTTTGACCTACCAGATGAACTCATTGCTCGCTACCCTCAAGAGGAGCGTACAGCAAGCCGCCTGCTTAAATTAGATGGCGACAGCGGTAACCTAGCTGATGGTTCGTTTAAAGACGTTTTAGACTTGGTTGAGCCAGGCGATCTTGTTGTTTTCAATAACACTCGAGTGATTCCAGCTCGTGTATTTGGTCGCAAGGCATCAGGCGGTAAGCTTGAAGTGCTGGTTGAACGTATGCTTGATGAGAAAAGCATTCTTGCGCATGTTCGTTGTTCTAAATCACCGAAGCCGGGTACCAAGTTGTTCCTTGGTGAGAACGATGAATATGAAGCTGAAATGGTGGCGCGTCACGATGCGTTATTCGAAATCCATTTCACATCTGATCAAAGCGTTTTAGAGATTCTTAACAGTGTTGGTCACATGCCACTGCCTCCTTACATCGATCGTCCTGATGAAGATGCAGATAAAGAGCGCTACCAGACTGTCTATAATGAAAAGCCGGGTGCGGTTGCAGCGCCAACAGCAGGCCTTCACTTTGATGACAAGCTAATGGCTGACATGAAAGAAAAAGGTGTTGAGTTTGCTTACGTGACGCTTCATGTTGGTGCTGGTACGTTCCAGCCAGTAAAAGTTGATAATATTAACGATCACCACATGCATGCTGAGTACGTTGAAGTGCCGCAAGAAGTGGTTGACGCCGTAGCTGCAGCAAAAGCCCGTGGCGGCCGTATTATTGCTGTTGGTACAACATCAGTACGCTCACTAGAAAGTGCAGCTCAAGATGCATTGAAGAAAGGCACTGAGCTCGTTCCTTTCTTTGGTGATACAGAAATCTTCATCTTCCCTGGCTATGAATACCAGTTGGTGGATTGCTTGATTACCAACTTCCACTTGCCAGAATCAACACTGATTATGTTGGTGAGTGCATTTGCTGGCTACGACAATGTGATGGGCGCATACGATCACGCAGTGAAGAGCGAATACCGTTTCTTCAGCTACGGCGATGCTATGTTCATCAATAAGAAAACGAGCTAATTTAAGCAGGTTTAAGCGATACAAAAATTTACGGGTGCTAGCAGTAAGCTAGGAGTCGGGCAGGGTGTCTGTCTAATCTCTCGCAAGGAATACGCGACCGCTCCTCATAGAACCCACTAGACTGAACTTTTGTTTGGCCTAAGGTTCTGAATTAACAGTCAGATTGTTTCTCTGGCATATTGGAGGCTTCGTGAAATTAAAATACGAACTTAAAAAAACTAATAGCGGCGCACGTCGTGGTCAACTTCAGTTTGAACGCGGTACCGTTGAAACCCCAGCATTCATGCCTGTAGGTACTTACGGTACTGTTAAAGGTATGACACCTGAAGAAGTAAAAGACACAGGTGCTGAAATCCTATTAGGTAACACATTCCACCTATGGCTACGTCCTGGTCAAGAAATCATGAAAATGCACGGTGACCTGCACGATTTCATGAACTGGCACGGTCCTATCCTGACTGATTCAGGCGGCTTTCAAGTATTCAGCCTAGGTGCAATGCGTAAAATCACTGAAGAGGGTGTTCATTTCCGTAACCCTGTAAACGGTGACAAGATCTTCATGGACGCTGAGAAGTCTATGGAAATCCAAAAAGATTTAGGTTCAGACATCGTAATGATCTTCGATGAGTGTACGCCTTACCCTGCGACACACAAAGAAGCAAAAGACTCAATGGAGATGTCTCTTCGTTGGGCTGAGCGTTCACGTAACCACTTCGACAAACTAGAAAACCCGAACTCACTGTTCGGTATCGTTCAAGGTGGCGTGTACGAAGACCTTCGTGATGTATCCGTTAAAGGCCTAACAGAAATTGGTTTTGACGGTTACGCAGTAGGTGGCCTAGCAGTAGGCGAACCAAAAGAAGATATGCACCGCATTCTTGAGCACACATGTCCTCAACTGCCAGAAGATAAGCCACGTTACCTAATGGGCGTAGGCAAACCGGAAGACTTGGTTGAAGGTGTTCGCCGTGGTATCGACATGTTTGACTGTGTAATGCCAACGCGAAATGCACGTAACGGCCACCTGTTTGTGACTGAAGGTGTGATCAAGATCCGTAATGCGAAGCATAAAACCGATACAACACCACTAGATTCAGAGTGTGACTGTTACACTTGTAAGAACTACAGCAAGTCGTACTTACACCATTTGGATCGTTGTAACGAAATCCTAGGTGCTCGACTGAACACGATTCATAACCTGCGTTTCTACCAACGAGTAATGTCAGACATTCGTCAGTCTATCGATGAAGACCGCTTTGAAGAGTTCGTTGCAGAGTTCTACGCAAGAATGGGGCGTGAAGTGCCACCATTAGGTAAAGAATCTTAGTATTTCTTTTTTGCGAGCCCTATCTCTCTTCCGAGTGATGGGGCTTGAAAATAAAGGGATGCGACCCAATTAGACAAACAATTACGAAAATATAAATAGAGGATGTTTTAAATGTTTATTTCTCAAGCTCACGCAGCAGCAGAAGGTGCACCAGCAGGCGGCGGTTTCGAAATGCTTATCATGCTAGGTATGTTCGCTGTGATCTTCTACTTCATGATCTACCGTCCACAAGCTAAGCGTGTTAAAGAGCACAAGAACCTTATGTCTTCTATGGGCAAAGGTGATGAAGTTCTTACAAGCGGCGGCCTAATTGGCAAGATCACTAAGATTGCAGAAGACAGCGACTACGTTGCTATCGAACTGAATGCAAACAACGAAGTAGTTATCAAGAAAGACTTCGTTACAGCAGTGCTACCAAAAGGTACTCTGAAATCTCTATAAACAGCTAGAGGATCCTCGCTGTGCTAAACCGTTACCCGTTATGGAAGTACCTGATGGTGGTGTTTACTATCGCCATCGCTGCGTTGTACGCACTTCCGAATATATACGGTGAAGATCCGGCAGTTCAAGTTACAGGGGCGCGCGGCGCCTCTGTAGATATGTCTACGCTGGATGCTGTCACCAATGCTCTTGAAGCTGAAAACCTTTCTACTAAATCCGTTGCTCTAGAAAACGGTTCCATTCTTGTTCGCTTTAACGATACAGACTCTCAAATTAGTGCTCGTGATGTCATCACTGAAGCATTAGATGAAGACGTAATCGTTGCTTTAAACTTAGCTGCTTCAACTCCTGATTGGCTTGAATCTATTGGTGCTGCACCAATGAAGCTTGGTCTTGACCTACGTGGTGGTGTTCACTTCTTGATGGAAGTGGATATGGACGCTGCGATGCAAAAGCTGGTTGGCCAACAAGAAGAAGCGTTCCGTAGCGAACTTCGTGAAGAAAAAATCCGTTACCGTGCAATTCGCCCATCTGGTAAAGATGCGGTTGAAGTGATTCTACGTAACGCCGAGCAGCTTGCTGAAGCGAAATCGCTACTGCAATCTAAGCACCAAGACATGACGTTTGTAGATTCTGAATCTAATGGTCGTTTTTCTTTGGTTGCTAGCTTCACAGAGGCTCGTCTTCAAGAAATCCGCAACTATGCGGTAGAGCAAAACATTACCATTCTACGTAACCGTGTTAACGAACTTGGTGTTGCTGAACCTTTGGTTCAACGTCAAGGCTCTAGCCGTATCGTAGTGGAATTGCCTGGTGTTCAAGACACGGCTCGCGCTAAAGAAATTCTTGGTGCTACCGCGACGCTTGAGTTCCGTGAAGTGGATAGCAGTGCTGACTTAGCCGCTGCCGCTTCTGGTCGTGCCCCTGCGGGTAGCGAAATCAAGCAAGATCGTGATGGTCGTCCTGTGGTACTTAAGAAGCGCGTTATTCTAGGCGGCTCAAGTATTACTGATGCAAGCTCAAGTGTTGATGAATATGGTCGTCCTCAAGTTAACATCTCGCTAGACAGCGAAGGTGGTAGCAAGATGTCTGCATTCTCTCGTCAGAATATCGGTAAGCTAATGGCAACGGTATTTGCAGAGTACAAAGACAGCGGTCGTAAAACACCGGAAGGTCGAGTTATCTTGAGTAAGCACGAAGAAGTGATTAACCAAGCGACGATTCAATCTGCGCTAGGCCGTAACTTCCGTATTACTGGTATCGATTCAACGGCTGAAGCTCATAACTTGGCACTTCTACTGCGTGCTGGTGCATTGATTGCGCCTATCTCGATTGTAGAAGAACGTACCATTGGTCCATCTATGGGGCAGCAAAACATCGATATGGGTATCATGGCGATGGTTTGGGGTATGGCTGCTGTAATGCTGTTTACGCTGCTTTACTACCGTAGCTTTGGTCTGATTGCGAACGTTGCGCTAATGGCTAACTTGGTGTTGATTATCGGTGTTATGTCGATGATTCCGGGGGCTACCATGACCCTACCAGGTATTGCCGGTATCGTATTAACGGTTGGTATGGCGGTTGATGCGAACGTTCTGATCTTTGAGCGTATACGTGAAGAGCTTCGAGATGGACGCAGTCCACAACAAGCGATTCACCAAGGTTACGCGAACGCATTCAGCACAATCGCCGATGCCAACATCACCACACTACTAACAGCAATCATTCTATTTGCTGTGGGTACGGGTGCTATCAAAGGCTTCGCGGTAACGCTGTCTATCGGTATCTTGACTTCAATGTTTACAGCTATTATCGGAACACGTTGTATCGTGAACCTGATGTATGGCGGCAAACGCGTTAAAAAACTGTCGATCTAAGGCTAGGAATTAATATGTTTCAGATTCTAAAAGCAGACAAAATGATCGACTTTATGCGTTGGTCAAAGGTTGCCTTTGTTTTTTCTATCTTGATGATTGGTACTGCTATCTTCACCCTAACAACGAAATCGTTGAACTGGGGTCTAGATTTTACTGGCGGTACTCTGATTGAAGTTGGTTTTGAACAACCGGCACACCTTCCTGATATTCGTAGTGCACTAGAAGCCGAAGGCTTTGGTGATGCAACGGTACAGAACTTCGGTTCAGCTCGTGATGTGATGGTTCGTTTACGTCCACGTGATGGCGTAGCGGGCGAAACGCTTGGTAACCAAATCCTTTCTGCTATTGAGAATGGTACTGGTGAGCAAGTTGAAATGCGTCGTATCGAGTTCGTTGGTCCTAACGTGGGTGACGAATTAACAGAAGCGGGTGGCCTTGCTATTCTAGTTTCTCTTATCTGTATCTTGATCTACGTATCAGTGCGATTTGAATGGCGTTTGGCTGCGGGTGCAGTATTAGCACTGGCGCACGACGTTATCATCACTCTGGGTGTGTTCTCTCTAATGCAAATTGAGGTCGACCTTACCATCGTAGCAGCCTTGCTAACGGTCGTCGGTTACTCCCTCAACGATACCATTGTTGTATTCGACCGTATTCGTGAGAACTTCCGTAAGATGCGTAAGGGTGAAGCGCCTGAAGTACTGAACAGCTCAATCACACAAACATTGAGTCGTACATTGATCACTTCTGGTACCACGTTATTCGTAGTTATCGCACTGTTCGTTCAGGGCGGCGCTATGATTCACGGCTTCGCGACTGCACTTCTACTGGGTATTACGGTTGGTACTTACTCTTCTATCTACGTTGCATCTGCACTGGCTATGAAGTTAGGTATTACGCGTGAACACCTAATGCCACCACAAGTGGACAAAGAAGGTGAAGAGTTTGACGAGATGCCTTAGGCCTTGGCTTAATAAGTTTCGCTAAACCAAAAAAACCGCTAGGCAACTAGCGGTTTTTTTACGTCTGTATTCTAGGGAAGCTCAATACAATTTAGCGTTGAAGTATGTTGAACTTCATTTCACTAAGAGACATCCTGATCGTATCTCGTATCTCGTATCTCGTATCTCGTATCTCGTATCGCAGATACAAAAAAGCCTCGCTATAGCTATATAGCGAGGCTTTGGAATTTTTATGCGCCCTTAAAATAGGGAGCGTTAACGTAAGGTCTGAATTACTTCAGCATACCTTCGTTAGCGTTCTCACGAACGTGCTTAAGAATAGACTTAACACCACGTGCGCTTGAAGCAACAACATTACCAGAAGTCATGTAATCAGTACCGCCAGCAAAGTCAGTCATGATAGCGCCAGCTTCACGAGCGATTAGATCGCCAGCTGCTAGATCCCATGGCTTAAGGCCAAGTTCTAGGTAACCATCAACACGGCCAGCCGCTAGGTAACATAGGTCAAGAGCAGGAGAACCTGTACGACGGAAATCAGCACAGTCGATGAATAGACCAGAGATGATCTTCATGAAAGATTCAGAGTGTTGTTTTTGCTTGAATGGGAAACCAGTCGCTAGAACAGTACCTTGAAGGTCTTTTAGTTGAGTAACACGCATACGAGCGTTGTTAAGTTGAGCGCCAGCGCCACGTTGAGCTGTGAATAGCTCGTTTAGCATTGGGTCATAAACACAAGCAACTTCTGTACGACCGTTCATGCGAACAGCGATAGATACAGAGAAGTGAGGGAAACCTTTTACAAAGTTGTTGGTGCCATCCAGTGGGTCAACGATCCATTGTACATCAGAGTCTTTACCTTCAGTCAGGCCTTTCTCTTCAGAAATAATGCTGTGCTCTGGGTAAGATGCTTTGATTGTCTCAATGATCATGTACTCAGCTTCTTGAGCAATGTTAGTAACGTAATCGTTGTTACCTTTTAGAGACGATTCGATCTTATCAGTTGTTTCTAGAGATTTAGCAATATGGTTGCCAGCTTTACGCGCAGCGCGTATCGCAATGTTTAGCATTGGATGCATATGGTTTTTCCCACAAGATGTTAAAGAACAATTTAAAGCGGCGGCGAGTATACCAAAGTTTTACCAAAAGGGAAGTGGTTATTTTTTGAACTCTTGGTTTCACATTACGCGAAGGGTCTGACCATTTTACTTTGCTATGTGTTAATATCTCGCGATTATTTTTAAAGTGGTGTCATATAGCATGTTAGACAATGTAAAAGTCGTTCTGGTTGGTACGTCTCATTCGGGAAATATCGGATCAGCAGCTCGCGCAATGAAAGTGATGGGTTTGAGTCAATTAGTTCTTGTAGACCCTCAATGTGAAGTTGACGAGCAGACCTTAGCACTGGCTGCGGGTGCAGGTGACATCGCAGAAAACGCGACCATCGTTTCTACATTAGACGAAGCCGTAAAAGACTGTGGTTTAGTGGTTGGTTCGAGTGCACGTTCACGTACGCTTGAATGGCCAATGCTTGAGCCTCGTGAGTGTGGACAAAAGTTTGCGATTGAAGGTCAAAAGCACCCAGTCGCATTAGTGTTCGGCCGTGAACGTACTGGCTTGACTAACGATGAGCTTCAGAAGTGCCACTTCCATGTATGTATCCCAGCTAACCCTGAATACAGCTCGCTAAACCTAGCAATGGCAGTGCAGACTCTGAGCTACGAAGTGCGTGTAGCTCACCTTGATATGGTCGCTAGCCAATATCAGCCACAGCAACAAGATGAGTACCCTCGTCACGAAGAACTAGAAATGTTCTATGAGCACCTTGAAAAAGTGATCATTGATACCCAATTTATCTCTAAGGATAAGCCAGGTCAGGTGATGAATAAACTACGTCGTCTGTTCAGTCGAGCTCGTCCAGAGTTGCAAGAGATCAACACTCTACGCGGCATTTTGACTTCAATTGAGAAGAGCAAAAACGACAAATAAAACCCGCACAAACCCTAAGGGTGAATACCTGACTAAAATAGTCAACTAAATACTTGACCAATTTAGTCGGGTATGGGAAGATTCCAACCACATAAACAATGTGGATTCGGTGTGATATGAAACTTACATCTAAAGGAAGATATGCGGTAACAGCTATGCTAGATGTAGCACTGCATTCGCAAAAAAGCCCAGTTCCTCTGGCTGATATTTCAGAGCGACAGGGCATCTCATTATCTTACTTAGAACAGCTATTTTCTAAGTTACGTAAAGCTGGCTTAGTTGCTAGTGTTCGTGGTCCTGGCGGTGGTTACCGTTTAGGTGCTGAAGCGAGCGACATCGCTGTCGGAACTGTAATTGCTGCAGTAGACGAATCAGTTGATGCAACTAAGTGTCACGGTCGAGCAGATTGCCAAGGTGGTAGTCGTTGTTTAACTCACACTCTTTGGCGTGATTTAAGCTCCCGAATCAGCAGCTTCTTAAATGACATTACGCTCGGTGAGCTAATGAAAGATAACGAAGTTTTAGAGATTTCTGATCGTCAAGATATCGATCTTGCGGTTAATAATGGTTTTGCACATAAAAATACGAGCACTACAACGATTAGTGCAGCACCTCACGGTGTTAATGCCCGCTCTTAGCGGTCAGTTTTTACATTGGAGTAGAAAATGAAACTGCCTATTTACTTTGACTATTCAGCTACATGCCCAGTCGATCCACGTGTTGCTGAAAAAATGGTTCAGTGCATGACGATGGACGGTAACTTCGGTAACCCTGCATCTCGTTCACACCGTTACGGCTGGCAGGCAGAAGAATCAGTAGATAATGCTCGTGAGCAAATTGCCGATCTACTAAATGCAGACCCACGTGAGATTGTTTTCACGTCAGGTGCTACAGAGTCAGACAACCTTGCTATCAAAGGTGCAGCGCACTTTTACGAGAAGAAAGGTAAGCACGTAATCACGTGTAAAACAGAACATAAAGCGGTTCTTGATCCATGTCGCCAACTAGAGCGTGAAGGTTTTGAGGTGACTTACCTTGAGCCTGAAGCAAACGGCATCATTGATTTAGACAAGCTACAAGCAGCAATGCGTGAAGATACGGTTCTTGTTTCTATCATGCACGTAAACAACGAGATTGGTGTAATCCAAGATATCTCTGCAATCGGCGAATTATGTCGTTCACGCAAGATCATCTTCCACGTTGATGCGGCTCAGTCTGCGGGTAAAATCCCACTAGATGTAAAAGAGATGAAAGTTGACCTTATCTCTCTTTCTGCACACAAAGCATACGGCCCTAAAGGCATTGGTGCTTTGTACGTTCGTCGTAAGCCACGTATTCGTCTTGAAGCACAGATGCACGGTGGAGGTCACGAACGTGGTTTCCGTTCTGGTACGCTTGCTACTCACCAAATCGTGGGTATGGGTGAAGCTTTTGCTGTCGCTAAACAAGACATGCAGAAAGATTATGACCACGCACTAGCACTTCGCGAGCGTCTATTGAAAGGGGTTCAAGATCTAGAAGCAGTAACGGTAAATGGCGACTTAGATCAACGTGTACCACATAACCTAAACGTGAGCTTTGCTTTCGTTGAAGGTGAATCTCTGCTTATGTCTTTAAAAGACTTAGCGGTATCATCAGGTTCTGCATGTACATCAGCGAGTCTTGAGCCTTCATACGTTTTACGCGCTCTTGGCTTAAACGATGAACTGGCACACAGCTCAGTACGTTTTTCATTCGGCCGTTTCACTACGGAAGAAGAAATCGACTACGCGATTGCACAAATCCGTGTAGCAGTAAATAAATTACGCGACATGTCTCCTCTATGGGATATGTATAAAGAAGGGATTGATTTGAACACTGTTGAGTGGGCTCATCACTAATCTCACGGAAATAGAGGATTCGAGGTAACTATCATGGCATATAGCGAAAAAGTAATTGATCACTACGAAAACCCACGTAACGTAGGTTCGTTTGATAAAGAAGATCCAAGTGTAGGTAGCGGCATGGTTGGCGCACCAGCTTGTGGTGACGTAATGAAACTGCAAATCAAAGTATCTGCAGAAGGTATTATTGAAGACGCAAAATTCAAGACTTACGGTTGCGGTAGCGCAATCGCTTCTAGCTCACTAGTCACTGAGTGGGTTAAAGGTAAAAGTATTGATGAAGCAGCTGCTATTAAAAACTCTGAAATCGCAGAAGAGCTAGAGTTGCCACCAGTGAAAGTTCACTGTTCAATTCTTGCTGAAGATGCAATCAAAGCAGCGGTTGCGGATTACAAAAAGAAGCACTAATCGTTTCTACAACGTAATCACTTCAAAAAAGTAATATTTGGGAGCACCCTTTGTGCTCCCCTGAGTTCTCAATTTATATAAAACACAAGGTTGTAGTATGGCCATCACCATGACAGATACGGCAGCAAGCCGAGTTCAAGCTTTCCTAGATAACCGAGGTAAAGGTATCGGGTTGCGCTTAGCGGTAAAAACTACTGGCTGTTCGGGTATGGCGTATGTACTGGAATTCGTTGACGAGCTCAACGAAGAAGACGAAGTGTTCGAGCATTCAGGTGTTAAGGTCATCATTGATCCAAAGAGCCTAGTTTACCTAGACGGTACTGAGCTTGATTACGTAAAAGAAGGCCTAAACGAAGGTTTTGAATTCAACAACCCTAACGCGAAAGGCGAATGTGGTTGTGGTGAGAGCTTCAATGTATAAACGCCTCAATCGTTGAGCGTTTATAATGAGCGAAGAATAAAATTAGGCTCTAAGTAAAGAGCCTAAACTTAGGACCACCGTTACATGAATCATTTCGAATTATTTGGGCTACCACTTCAGTTTCAACTGGATGGTAGCCTTCTTTCTTCTCAGTTTAGAGATCTGCAACGCCAATTCCACCCTGATAAATTTGCCACGGCTTCTGAGCGAGATCGCTTGCTGGCTGTGCAAAAAGCTGCGCAAATCAATGATGCGTACCAGGTGTTGAAAAATCCAGTCAGCCGCGCTGAATACCTGTTAGTTCAACATGGTGAGGATATTCGTGGTGAGCAGCAGACCCTGCAAGATCCTATGTTCCTGATGGAGCAAATGGAATTGCGTGAAGAGCTTGAAGACATCGCCGACAGTTCTGATCCTGAAGATGCTTTGTTTGCATTTGAAGGAAAGGTTAGCAAAATGTATAAACAACAATTAAGCGCTATCCAACAAGAACTCGACAGTGAGGCTTGGTTAGAAGCTGCAGACCGAGTAAGAAAGCTTAAGTTTATTGCAAAATTAAAGAATGAAATCGAGTTAGTTGAAGATCGTCTGATCGGCTAGTTCGTATAACAAGGACACATCCATGGCACTACTTCAGATTGCAGAACCAGGGCAAAGCGCCGCTCCTCACCAGCACAAGCTTGCTGTGGGTATTGATTTAGGTACAACAAACTCATTGGTTGCGGCAGTGCGCAGTGGTGAGGCGAGCACACTGGTTGATCAACAAGGTCGCAGTATTCTTCCTTCCGTTGTTCACTATACGTCAGAGTCGTACACGACTGGTGATGAAGCGCGTGTAAATGCACAAACTGATCCTAAAAATACTATTATCTCAGTTAAGCGATTAATCGGTCGTTCACTGTCAGATATTCAACAGCGATACCCATCTCTGCCATATCAGTTTGAAGAAAGTGATAATGGCCTGCCTGTGATTAACACAGCGCAAGGAAATAAGAACCCAATTCAAGTATCTGCAGATATTCTTCGTGCACTCGGTCAACGTGCTGAGTCGACGTTAGGTGGTGAATTGGCTGGTGCCGTGATTACCGTCCCTGCGTACTTTGATGATGCACAACGTGCAGGTACCAAAGACGCAGCGCAACTTGCTGGTCTTCATGTGTTACGTCTTCTTAATGAACCCACTGCAGCTGCGATTGCTTATGGCTTGGATTCAGGTAAAGAAGGGGTAATCGCTGTTTATGACTTAGGCGGTGGTACGTTTGATATCTCTATCCTACGCCTGTCTAAAGGTGTCTTCGAAGTTTTAGCAACCGGTGGTGACTCTGCATTAGGCGGCGATGACTTTGACCATTTAATTGCGGATCATTTCCAAGAGCAAATGGGCTTGTTAGAGCTGACAGCAGAACAGAACCGTATTCTTCTAGACGCAGCAACAGAAGCGAAGATTGGCTTATCTGAAGCTGAAAGCGTTAATGTTGAAGCACTAGGTTGGTCTGGCTCTTTAACTCGTGAAGAGTTCGAAGAGATCATCAAGCCACTAGTTAAGAAAACGCTGCTTTCGTGCCGCCGAGCACTGAAAGATGCGGAAGTTGACGCGGATGAAGTACTAGAAGTCGTGATGGTAGGTGGTTCAACTCGTACCTTACTTGTTCGTGAAATGGTCGGTGGCTTCTTTGGTCGTACTCCATTAACCAGTATTAACCCTGATGAAGTGGTTGCGATTGGCGCATCGATTCAAGCGGATATCTTAGTTGGCAACAAGCCTGACTCTGAGATGCTGCTATTGGATGTTATCCCTCTGTCACTGGGTATCGAAACCATGGGTGGCTTAGTCGAAAAGATCATCCCTCGTAATACCACGATCCCAGTTGCTCGTGCACAAGAGTTTACCACGTTCAAAGACGGTCAAACTGCAATGACAGTACACACCGTGCAAGGCGAGCGTGAGATGGTTGATGACTGTCGTTCACTGGCTCGATTTGCTCTGAAAGGCATCCCGCCGATGACTGCAGGTGCTGCTCATATTCGTGTTACTTACCAAGTGGATGCTGATGGCCTGCTATCGGTTACCGCAATGGAGAAGAGCACTGGCGTTCAAGCTGAAATCCAAGTTAAGCCTTCTTACGGTCTAAGCGACAACGAAGTGGCTAGCATGCTGAAAGATTCGATGACGTTTGCAAAAGAAGACATGCAAGCGCGTGCTCTTGCTGAGCAACGCGTAGAAGCGGATCGCGTTATCGAAGGCCTTATCGCTGCAATGCAAGCCGACGGTGACGAGCTACTTGATGAGCAAGGCAAACAACAACTTGTTCAAGCGATTGAAGCACTGATTGAAGTGCGTAATGGCGACAACGCTGATGCTATTGAACTAGAAATTAAGAATACCGACAAAGCGAGCCAAGACTTTGCTTCTCGTCGTATGGATAAATCAATTCGTGCTGCACTGTCAGGTCAGTCAGTCGATAATATTTAATAGTTAGAGAATAGATAAACATGCCAAAGATTATTGTTTTACCTCACGAAGATCTATGTCCAGAAGGCGCTGTTTTAGAAGCAAAAACTGGTGAGACGGTTCTTGATGTTGCATTGAAGGCCGGTATTGGTATTGAACACGCATGTGAAAAATCGTGTGCATGTACAACATGTCACGTTGTGATTCGTGAAGGTTTTGATTCTTTAGAAGAGAGTGATGATCTAGAAGACGACATGCTAGATAAAGCATGGGGCTTAGAGATGGAATCTCGCTTGGGTTGCCAAGCTAAAGTGGCTGATACGGATCTTGTTGTAGAGATTCCAAAGTACACGTTGAACCTGGCTTCTGAAGACCATTAAGAACCTGTTCTCAGTCATGGCTAATACAGCGATGACTGAGAGAGTTATTGCTTAGACAAACATACTAAGAAAACTGGCCTAGAATATAGATCATAAAGGTGACAGAGCGTCGCTGATAAATATAAGGAAGTGTTATGAGCTTGAAGTGGATTGATTCGCGAGATATCGCAATTGAGCTATGTGATTTGTACCCTGATACTGATCCTAAAACGGTACGTTTTACCGATCTGCATCAATGGGTGCTAGACCTTGAAGAGTTCGACGACGAGCCTAACCACTCGAATGAGAAAATCTTAGAGGCTATTATTTTGTGCTGGATGGATGAGATGGATTAATCCTCTTGTCTAATGATTTGGTCGCGGGTTGGTATCAGTCCAATATAAAACGCAGCCAAGTTAACAATTCTTACTAAAAAAAGCGGACCTTATGGTCCGTTTTTTTATCAAAATGACATTTTCCTCCTACATAATGCTAACATCAGTGCGCTAATAAAAAATAATCAGAATCACACACTCACAGTGGTTCATGACAAGGAGAAATCATGTCTACACAGATGTCAGTATTTTTAAGTCAAGAAGCTGCCCAGCCTCAGTGGGGAGCAAGAGCTATTTTATCGTTCTCAGAAGCGGGAGCGACAATTCACATTGGTGAAGGCCACGATCTAGGCGCAGTTCAACGTGCGGGTCGTACGCTTGACGGACAAGGTATCGCATTCGTTTCACTTCGTGGTGAAGGTTGGGATCTAGAAAGCGTTTGGGCTTTCTACCAAGGCTACCGTGGACCAAAGAAAAAGAATGCATTGGAATGGGATGCACTTTCAGAAGCCGATCAAACTGAGCTTGAAGCTCGTATTCGCACAACTGACTGGACGCGTGACATTATCAATAAAACCGCTGAAGAAGTGGCACCTCGTCAACTTGCGACAATGGCTGCAGAATACATCAAGTCAGTGGCACCAGCGGGCACTGTTAAAGCGAAGATTGTTAAAGACAAGGATCTACTAACCGAAGGTTGGGAAGGCATCTACGCGGTAGGTCGTGGCTCTGAGCGTACATCAGCAATGCTGCAACTGGACTTCAACCCAACAGGCGATGAAAACGCACCTGTATTTGCCTGTTTAGTCGGTAAAGGTATTACGTTCGATTCGGGCGGTTACAGTATCAAGCCAGGCCAATTCATGACAGCGATGAAAGCTGACATGGGTGGCGCAGCAACGATTACTGGTGGTTTAGGTCTTGCGATTGAACGCGGTCTTAACAAGCGCATCAAGCTTATTCTATGTTGCGCAGAGAACATGATCTCTGGTCGCGCATTGAAGCTTGGCGATATCATTACCTACAAAAACGGTAAAACAGTTGAGATCATGAACACTGATGCGGAAGGTCGCTTAGTGCTAGCTGATGGCCTGATGTACGCAAGTGCACAAAGCCCTGAGCTGATCATCGACTGTGCAACGCTAACAGGCGCGGCTAAAAACGCATTAGGTAACGACTACCACGCACTATTAAGCTTCGATGATGAGTTGTCTCACCAAGCGCTAACAGCGGCAAACCAAGAGAAAGAAGGCTTATGGCCACTGCCTCTTGCTGATTTCCACCGTGGTATGTTGCCTTCAAACTTTGCTGATCTTTCAAACATCAGCACAGGCGATTACACACCGGGTGCAAGTACAGCAGCGGCATTCCTTTCTTACTTTGTAGATGATTACAAAAAAGGTTGGATTCATATGGATTGCGCGGGTACTTACCGTAAGTCAGCAAGTGACAAGTGGGCGGCAGGCGCAACGGGTATGGGCGTTCGCACACTGGCTCGTCTTCTTATCGACCAAGCAAAATAATAATAAGGGTGAGCGGTATTTTGTGCCGCTCATTCATAAAGCTCAGATCGAAAGATCTCAGTAATTTCAGTATTTAATAACAAAAAAATGAAGTGAAGGAATCCCTATGGCTCTAGAAAGAACGTTCTCAATTGTTAAGCCGGATGCAGTTAAGCGTAACCTTGTTGGTGAAATCTACCACCGTATCGAAAAAGCAGGCCTAGAAATTATTGCTGCTAAAATGGTTCGTCTTACTGAAGAGCAAGCGAGTGGCTTCTACGCTGAACATGAAGGCAAAGAGTTCTTCCCAGCTCTTAAAGAGTTTATGACTTCTGGTCCTATCATGGTTCAAGTGCTTGAAGGCGAAAACGCTATCGCTCGTTACCGTGAACTTATGGGTAAAACAAACCCAGAAGAAGCGGCATGCGGTACTATCCGTGCTGACTACGCAATCAGCATGCGTTACAACTCAGTTCACGGCAGCGACAGCCCTGAGTCTGCAGCTCGCGAAATCGAATTCTTCTTCCCAGAATCTGAAATTTGCCCACGCCCAGCTCAATAATCGGCACTGCAAATTATTCTAAAGGCTTCACCTCGGTGAGGCCTTTTTTGTAAGTGGATTTTACGCTCTCGATAATCAATTTAGTCGTCATTCTCGAAAGCGACGAAGGAGCGTAATCGGGAATCTGTTTTTGTTATTGGAGATTCCAGATACTTCGTTCCTCAGTTCTGGAATGACGGGGAACTTTGGAGCAACCATCTCGTGGTAAATATTATCAAGCAATTGGTGATTATTTACGTCATTCCCGAAAGCGACGAAGGAGTGTAATCGGGAATCTTTGTTTAAATTGGCTAATCTCAGGCCGATAAATACAATTGTTCAAATTTTAATCGCTTAAGTTTGAATGTCTTAATAAACACAGGGTTTTACAATGCTTGTTGAAGTTGCGTAAAGCCTGTACAATTCGCGCCCTTAATTATTGTTCCGTCATTGAGAGGCATCATGACCACAGCTAAAGTCAATCTACTCGATTTTGATCGTAAAGGTCTTCGTAAATTTTTCACAGAAGAACTGAATGAGAAAGCGTTTCGAGCAGAGCAAGTGATGAAGTGGATTTATCACTTCGGTGTCGATGACTTCGAACAAATGAATAACATCAACAAAAAGTTACGTGAGAAACTTCAACGTCGCTGTGAGATTGTTGCACCTGTTGTTTCTGAAGCTCAACACTCTTCAGATGGCACAATTAAATGGGCGATGAGCGTTGGCGACCAAGACGTTGAAACGGTATACATCCCAGATGGTGACCGTGCGACGCTATGTGTATCTTCACAGGTTGGTTGTGCACTTGAATGTAAGTTCTGTTCTACAGCTCAACAAGGCTTCAACCGTAACCTAAAAGTTTCAGAGATTGTTGGCCAAATCTGGCGTGCATCTCGCGAAATCGGCCTAGAAAAAGAAACCGGTCGTCGTCCAATTACTAACGTTGTAATGATGGGTATGGGCGAGCCTCTATTGAACATGAAGAACCTAATGCCATCATTAGAAATCATGCTTGATGATCTAGGTTTCGCACTGTCTAAGCGTCGTGTAACCGTATCAACTTCTGGTGTTGTTTCTGGCCTTGACCAAATGACAGACAACATCGATGTCGCATTGGCTATTTCTCTACATGCGCCAAACGATGCACTACGTAGCCAAATCATGCCGATCAACGACCGTTGGGATATCCAAGACTTCCTAGCATCTGTTCGTCGTTACATTGCATCTTCAAATGCTAACCGCGGTAAAGTAACGGTTGAGTACGTGTTATTGGATCATGTGAATGATGATATGGACCACGCACGTGAACTTGCTGAGCTAATGAAAGAGACGCCTTGTAAGATCAACTTGATTCCATTCAACCCTTACCCGGGGTCGCCTTATAAGAAGCCAAGCAACTCTCGTATTGATCGCTTCCAAAAAACGCTGATGGAATACAACTACACAGTAACCGTTCGTAAGACTCGTGGTGATGATATTGATGCCGCGTGTGGTCAGTTAGTCGGTGATGTGATTGATAGAACCAAGCGTACTAAAATGCTTAAAGCAGCCTCTGAAGCGAACTTGATTGCCGGTGGTGTGATTGAAGTAAAAGCGGTATAAAACGCGATTAGAACCTAAACAAGCCAGAAGTCTTACTTCTGGCTTGTTGCTTTTCTGGGGTGCAGTTTTTGATTTTTTGGACTTCTTGCCCACGCTTTCTTACATTTTTCGTCAAATTTTGGACAAAACCATGAGCTGACGGTAAATTTTGTTTAAAGTGTTTTTGCCTTGTAATGGCATTAGCTTATGATTAACTAATCTTAAATTAATTTAAGTGCTCGCTTGCTACTGATCATCAATATGTCTATTTAGGTTGGCTACTTGATAAACTAGCTTCCTGAGAAGGTCATCCATAATAAATGAATGATGTTCGCCTTTAAGGGTTGATGATTTAGATAGCAGGAAAAATTCCACATAACGTGGGTTGTTAGATTGAGCTTAAACGACAATAAGAAAACGCTCTCCTCAACCTGCGATAATACTTTAGAAGTTCACTCTCTATGAACACAGAACAAGATACACAAGCGCAAGAAAACGTAGCTCCAGCTTTGGAAGCGGGAACGCTGCTTAAGAACAAACGAGAATCTCTTGGTTTAACGCAAAAGCAGATTTCTGATCGCTTGAAACTTCGCGTTACTCTGATCCAACAAATTGAAGAAAACCAATTCGAGTCAGATCAAGTGGCGACGTTTATGCGTGGCTATATTCGTTCATACGCGAAATACGTCAATCTTGACGAAAAAGTCGTATTGAGTGCGCTGCATCATGCCGGTGATGCTCAGCATCAAGAGCAAGAAATGCTGAGTTTTTCTCGTAAGACCAAAACCGAGAAGCACAACAGCCGTATTATGATCCTGACTTGGAGCATTTTTGCGGTCATTGCGGGTATCTCCTCACTTTGGTGGTGGCAGAACCAACAGCAAGACACCCTATCTCAATCTTTAGCGAATACTGAAAGCTCAGAAGAGCTAGCGGTAGAAGAGTCACTTGCCCCTGAATTCACCTCTTTAGAAGTGATTGAAGCTGAACAAAACGAAGCGGGTGCTTCTGTTGTTGAAGGTGCTGAAGGCCTTGCTGCGATAAGCGATGCGGAAGATACTTCAGATGCTGTTACTCCAGCTGACGAAACTTCTGCACAACAAACAACAGAGACTGAACCAACTGCTGAAGCTGCTGCGAATGCAGAAACGGTTGAAGCTAGCACGGCTCCTGAAGCTGTGGCTAACGAACTAGTGATGCAGTTCACCGCTGATTGCTGGATCCAAGTAAAAGATGCAACGGGTAAAACCTTGTCGACTGGCATTAAAAAAGCAGGTCAGTCGTTAAATCTATCAGGAACTGCGCCATATAAAGTGATTCTAGGTGCGCCAGAAGGCGTATCAATGACATTTGCAAGTGAACCTGTCGACCTTTCTGGGTATACTTCAGGCAAAGTAGCTAGAATAACCTTACCTTAGAGTTAATATGCAACACGAATCTCCTATTATTCGTCGCAAATCAACCCGTATTTATGTGGGTGATGTGCCGATCGGTGATGGTGCACCAATTGCTGTGCAATCCATGACCAACACAAGAACAACAGATGTAGCCGCGACCGTTGCTCAAATTAGAGCTCTGGAAAAAGTTGGCGCTGATATCGTTCGCGTATCTGTACCGACTATGGATGCAGCTGAAGCCTTTAAGCTAATCAAGCAGCAGGTCTCTGTTCCTTTGGTTGCTGATATTCACTTCGACTACCGTATCGCACTTAAAGTGGCGGAATACGGCGTTGACTGTCTGCGTATCAACCCAGGTAACATCGGTAACGAAAGCCGTATCCGCTCAGTTGTTGATTGTGCACGTGATATGAATATTCCGATTCGTATTGGTGTTAACGGCGGCTCTCTTGAGAAAGAGATCCAAGAGAAATACACAGAACCTACAGCAGAAGCGCTTGTTGAATCAGCAATGCGTCATGTAGATATCCTAGACCGTCTGAACTTTGATCAATTCAAAGTCAGCGTGAAGGCTTCTGATGTATTCCTTGCTGTCGGTTCTTACCGTTTGCTGGCTAAGCAGATTGATCAACCTCTCCACCTTGGTATTACCGAAGCGGGTGGTGCGCGTGCAGGCTCTGTGAAGTCAGCGGTAGGTTTAGGTATGCTTCTTTCTGAAGGTATCGGCGATACGCTGCGTATATCGCTAGCGGCTGATCCGGTTGAAGAGATCAAAGTTGGCTTTGATATTCTTAAATCTTTGCGCATTCGTTCGCGTGGCATCAACTTCATTGCGTGTCCGAGCTGTTCTCGTCAAGAGTTCGATGTTATTAACACCGTTAATGCCCTTGAAGAGCGCCTAGAAGACGTGATCACTCCAATGGACGTATCTATCATCGGTTGTGTGGTTAACGGCCCTGGTGAAGCTGAAGTGTCTCACTTAGGTTTAGCTGGTAGTGCACGTAAGAGTGCCTTCTACGAAGATGGTAAGCGTCAGAAAGAGCGCTTCGACAACGATGACCTTGTCGACAAACTTGAAGCTAAGATTCGTGCAAAAGCGTCAGTGCTTGATAAAGCAAATCGCATTGATGTAGAAAACTTAGAAGATTAATACAACGCGATGGGGTGTGATTGTCTATTCGCACTAACACCTGGTCGTGAGAAATTACGGAATAAATACTGTGGCTAAAAATATTCAAGCAATTCGAGGCATGAACGACTGCCTTCCAACTCAATCACCACTGTGGCAGAAAGTAGAAAGCGCAGTTAAAAACGTGGTGAGTGCATACGGTTACAACGAAGTACGTATGCCTATCGTTGAAGAAACAAACCTATTTAGCCGTGCAGTTGGTGAAGAGACAGACGTTGTTTCTAAAGAGATGTACACCTTTGACGACCGCAATGGCGATAGCCTAACGCTGCGTCCAGAAGGCACAGCAGGTTGTGTACGTTCATGTATTCAAAACAGCCTTATCAACCGTGATGAACAGCGCCTATGGTACATGGGCCCTATGTTCCGTCACGAGCGCCCTCAAAAAGGTCGTTACCGTCAATTCCACCAATGTGGTGTTGAAGTGTTTGGCCTAGACGGTCCAGACGTTGACGCAGAACTTATCATGATGACAGCACGTCTATGGCGTGAGCTAGGCATCGACAAGCACGTTCGCCTAGAGCTGAACTCAATCGGTTCTCAAGAAGATCGCGTTAGCTACCGCACTGCGTTAGTGGCTTTCCTTGAGCAACACATTGATGTGCTTGACGAAGACTGCAAACGTCGCATGCACACTAACCCTCTACGTGTACTTGATACTAAGAACCCTGATGTTCAAGCTATCTTAGGTGACGCACCTCGACTATCTGAATATCTAGGTGAAGAATCGAAGCAACATTTTGCTGGTTTGTGTGAACTTCTTGACGCTGTTGGTATCGAATACCAAGTTAATGAGCGTCTAGTACGTGGCCTAGATTACTACAACCGCACTGTATTTGAGTGGATCACAGACAGCCTTGGTGCTCAAGGTACAGTATGTGGCGGCGGTCGTTACGATGGTCTTGTTGAGCAACTAGGCGGCAAAGCAACCAATGCAGTTGGCTTCGCAATGGGTCTAGAGCGTCTGGTTCTGATGATGGAAACGCTAGAGCTAACAGAAGTTCGTCGTAGCGTTGATGTATACGTAGTTGCTGCTGGCGAAGGTACTATGATCGCGGGCATGCAGTTAGCGAATCAATTACGCGACACCGTTGAAGGCGTGCGTGTAATGAACCACTTCGGTGGTGGTAACTTCAAGAAGCAATTCAAACGTGCTGACAAAGTAGGTGCTGTTGTGGCGCTGGTACTTGGTGAGAACGAAGTTGCTGACAATACAGTTGTGCTAAAAGATCTGGTTGGCGGCGAGCAAGAAACCGTGTCTCAAACGGAAGTTGCAGAGAAAGTTGCTGCGCTAATCTAATTAGCCATTGAGCAAACGCTCATAATGAATACTAACGTCAGCACTATGCTGGCGTTTAAAGAATTAAAGAGGACAGGAAGTGGAACTTTACGATAGCGAAGAGCAACAAGTTGAAGCCATTAAAGATTGGTGGAAAGAGAACGGTAAAGCCGTAATCTTTGGTGCGGTTATTGGTTTAGGTGGTCTATTTGGCTGGCGCTATTACCAAGATTCAGTAGTTGAAGCGCGTGAAGCAGCTTCAGAAAGCTACACCTCTGTAATTTCAGCTCTTGATGTTAAGGGTGTTGATGCTCAATCTGATATTCAAGCTTTCATCGACGCAAACAAAGATGCTGAGTACTCAGTACTTGCTGCTATGCAACTAGCAAAAGTACAAGTACAAGCAGGCGATCTAGCGGCGGCACTTGAACAGCTCGAGTGGGCAAAATCGGCAACTAAGGACGCGGCACTTGCGCCACTACTTACTTACCGTGTTGCACGTATTAAAGCTGAGCAAGGTGAATTTGACGCAGCACTGACTGATCTTGCTGCTATGACAGATGAATCTTGGAAAGGCCGTGTTGCTGAACTGCGTGGTGATATCTCACTTCGTAAAGGCGACACAGACGCAGCATACAGTGCTTACACAGAAGCACAGCAAGCTGTTGACGCTAGCCAAACGCTTCAAATCAAACTTGACGACCTAGCTAAATAAGGCGCTTTGAATGAAGAAGATGTTTCCAAAAGCGGCGTTGTGTGCGATTGCTCTTGGCCTACTAGCTGGCTGTGCGGGTGAAGAAGACACCGTAATCATGGCTCCAGTCCCAACGGTAAACAGCGAGTTCACTCCTAGTCAGGAATGGTCTACGTCGGTTGGTGATGGTGTTGGTCACTACTTTTCAAAACTAACGCCAGAATTGGCTTACGACAAAGTGTTTGTTGCAAGCCGTGAAGGTATGGTTAAAGCGCTTGATCCTGATACAGGTAAAGCGCTGTGGAAAGTCGATCTTGAGAAAGACGTATTGGCTCGTTTATCGGGTGGTTTAACGGCGGCTTACGGTAAAGTTTTTGTTGGTTCTGAAAATGGCGAAGTGATCGCACTGGAAGAATCGACCGGTGAAGAGCTGTGGCGTGTATCAGTCAATGGCGAGGTGCTTGCATCCCCAGCAACTGATAGCAACATGGTCATTGTTCATACCAGTCGCGGTATGTTGATCGCGTTAGATCAAGCAAGCGGTGAACAAAAATGGACCATCAGTACGGAAGTACCAAGCCTAACACTGCGTGGCGATAGCTCGCCTGTTGCAGTTTCTGGTGGTGTATTCTGGGGTACAGCAAATGGTCGTCTAGCTGCGGCTATCGTTGATCGTGGTCAGCTTATTTGGCAACAGCCAGTAGGCACACCAAAAGGTGCAACGGAAATTGATCGTTTGGTTGATGTTGATGCATCTCCAATTGTTCTTGGTGGCACCCTGTATACCGTAGGTATCAATGGTCAGCTGATTGCTATCGACCTTCGTTCTGGTAAGCCAATTTGGAAACGTAACTACTCATCAGCGATTGATTTAGCAAGTGATGGTAGCCGTTTGTTCGTTGTTACCGACAAAGACCATGTGGTTGCGGTTGATGCGCGTAGTGGTACTGAACTGTGGAGCACTCCATTGTTAGAAAACCGCTTACTGACAGCACCTGCTATTATTAATGGTTATGTAGTCGTGGGTGATACTGAAGGTTATCTGCACTGGTTGGATCGTTCATCGGGTGAGTTTGTTGCTCAACAGCTTGTCGATGATAGCGGCTTTGCGGTTGCACCAAT
The DNA here is from genome assembly GCF_041474575.1 of Vibrio sp. 10N.222.51.C5. Classification (NCBI taxonomy): domain Bacteria; kingdom Pseudomonadati; phylum Pseudomonadota; class Gammaproteobacteria; order Vibrionales; family Vibrionaceae; genus Vibrio; species Vibrio sp. 10N.222.51.C5. The sequence continues at coordinate 169,933 of NZ_JBFRUJ010000005.1, read as the reverse complement.
TGAACTGCCTGAAGGCTACTTAGTGACGACTCGCAATGGCGATGTAAAGAAACTAACGATTAGCCAATAAAAGCGTGATATAATTCACAGTCGGCTCCTGGTTGGTAACAGCCAGGAGCCGTTTTGTTGTTAAAAATTAATAAACCGTGTGGTTATAGGTAAGAGTTTAAACTTGCGAACAAGTGCTTACCTATAACTACATTTAGAGAAGAAATTGTAGAGGTTGTTATGGTACCTGTTGTTGCTCTAGTAGGGCGTCCGAACGTAGGTAAATCTACGTTATTTAACCGATTGACTCGAACTCGTGATGCATTGGTTGCGGATTTCCCTGGCTTAACGCGTGACCGTAAATACGGTCATGCTCATTTTAGCGAGCATGACTTTATTGTTATTGACACTGGCGGTATCGACGGTACTGAAGAAGGTGTTGAAACTAAAATGGCTGAACAGTCGCTAGCGGCGATTGATGAAGCTGATGTCGTTCTATTTATGGTAGATGGCCGTGCGGGTCTAACACCTTCAGACGTGGCGATTGCTAAGCACCTACGTCAACTAGAAAAGCCTTCAATGCTAGTAGTAAACAAGGTTGATGGTATCGACCCTGATGCTGCAAGTGCTGACTTCTGGCAACTAGGTGTAGAAGACATGTACCAAATCGCTGCGGCGCATGGTCGTGGTGTTACTGCACTTATTGACCTTGCTCTTAACCCATTCGCAGAAGCGCTAAAAGCTGAGAATGGCGAAGTAAGCGACTTAACTGAGTTTGAAGACGAAGAAGAAGAGCAGGTTGAATTTACAGAAGAAGAAGCTGAAGCAGAATTCAAGCGTCTTCAAGATCAACCGATCAAACTAGCGATCATTGGCCGTCCTAACGTAGGTAAATCAACGCTAACGAACCGTATTCTTGGTGAAGAGCGTGTGGTTGTTTACGATATGCCAGGTACGACTCGTGACTCTATCTACATCCCAATGCAGCGTGACGAGCGTGAATACGTTCTAATCGATACTGCGGGTGTTCGTCGTCGTAAAAACATCAACGAAACGGTAGAGAAGTTCTCAGTGGTTAAAACACTGAAAGCGATTGAAGATGCTAACGTTGTATTGCTGCTTATCGATGCTCGCGAAAACATCTCTGATCAAGATCTAAGCTTGCTAGGCTTTGCGTTGAACGCTGGTCGTTCAATTGTTATTGCCGTAAACAAGTGGGATGGCCTAGATAACGACGTTAAAGAACGCGTTAAGAAAGAGCTAGACCGTCGCTTAGGCTTCGTTGATTTCGCACGTATTCACTTTATCTCTGCACTTCACGGTACAGGTGTTGGTCACTTGTTTGAGTCTGTACAAGAAGCTTACAAGTCAGCGACTACTCGTGTTGGTACTTCTGTGCTAACTCGTATCATGAAGATGGCGACTGATGATCACCAACCGCCTATGGTTCGTGGCCGTCGTGTGAAACTGAAATACGCGCACGCTGGTGGCTACAACCCACCGATTATCGTTATCCACGGCAACCAAGTTCGTAACTTGCCAGATTCATACAAACGATTCTTGATGAACTACTACCGTCGTTCACTAGAAATCATGGGTACACCTATTCGCATTCAATTCCAGAACAGCGAGAACCCATTTGAAGCTAAGACTAACAAGCTGACAATTTCTCAAGAACGTAAACGTAAACGTATGATGAGCATGGTTAAAGGTCGTAAGTAAACCTTTCCAATAGATTTGATACCCGAGCCTGTCTCGGGTATTTTTTTAAGCAAAATTCACGTTAAGCCATAACAATACGTTTTTATCATCATGGCTCAACGAATCAGACTAGATTCCAGAAGAAGAACGATATGACTACTAGCGATTTGATTACACCTGTGTCAGCAATCACACCAACCATCACTCAATTTTGTCATCAGGCTTGGCAGCTCAATGCTAAAGCGCAGTACGTTGAAAGCGATGACAGCAAAACTTACCTGATCACCGACGTGACACCTTTCCACCCAGTGAGTCATATTTGGCCCGATCACCCTGCAGACCAAGGCTTTGTGAATGTTGGTGACGTGCAATTTCCCGTTGAAGACTGCCTTGTTGGTGCTATAGAACAATCTACTGGCAAGCTTCATATCGCAGCAGATATCCCTGTTAAGCGTGATACGGAAGGGTGGGCGTTTGTTGTTGTCCACCAGCTACCTACATCTGCTTCTATGATTAAGGTTAACGACGAAGTCGTGTTGTCGGTTGATAAAGAGTACCAAGCCAGTTTGAGCCGTGGTCACAGTGCTGGCCACATCGCTTTCCTAGCCTTGAATAAAGTATTGGCTGAGAGCTACTGGCGTAAAGATGCGGACAGAAAAGATCCGCTTGGCAGTTACGACTTCAATAGTTATGCACAAGTGACGAGCTTTGTGACTCCAGAGCTGTGTACCGATAAGTATCGCTTAGGCAAAACCCTGAAGAAGCGCGGTTTGAACGTTGCAGACATGCTAGCAAATCTTGATGACATCGAAGCTGATATCAACCAAATGCTTGCGGGCTGGCTTGCAGAGCCGACGCCAGTTGCGATGAGACTAGAAGGCGAGGCGTTAACAGACTCTCGTTACTGGGAGTGGCAGCTTGACGCAGATACTCAGGTCACTATTCCTTGTGGTGGCACACACATTGGAAATACCTCAGAACTTGGTGCGCTGTCCGTTAAGCTGACCCAGCTAGATGGCCAAAACATTGAAATGCTGACGCATGTAATTCGATGATTTAGACTACAGATCGAAATGGCTTGTGCTGTTTATTTTATTTTTACATGTCACTTTTGATATAAATGACTATTTGAAATTGAAATGCAGCATATGTAACTTATGCTTTCGGTGTGTGGTGATATAAATATTCTTTTTGGGGTAGATCGCTGATCAAAATAGATAAAGCGAAAGATCAACCTATGATCTTCGATTGTGTGTCGTACTAATTTAGTGTGTTATTATTAACCAATAACAAGCTTGCATAAGAACAAGTTGTACCCGATTACACAATTGAAAGCCTTAGTGAATGGAACAACAATTTTTATTAGAAAGTCATCGAGCCGTCAATAGCTTGCTACGGAAGCTTGCGCTTGGGATGGATCGCAAAGATTTAAATCACAAGATTATTCAGCTTACCGAGCAGCTTTTTGGGCAGCGCATGGCTTCAATTCTACTGCTCAACTCAGAGTCTAAAACGTTACACCTTGAATATGCCCCAAACCTGCCTGATTTTTACAATCAACAGATTGAAGGGGTAGGAATTGGTGCGGGGATAGGCTCTTGTGGCGAGGCAGCTGCGCTTAAGAAAGCAGTGATGATCTCCAACATAAATGCACACCCAAACTGGGCACCTTTTCTGGCCCTCACCAATCAAGCGAATTTGCATGCCTGTTGGTCGGTCCCCATTATCTCGTCACGCGGTAATGTGTTGGGTACCTTCGCTATTTATAGTCAGTACATCTCTGAACCACATGAATTTGAGCTCGAGATCTTAGAGCTACTGGCTTCCCTGTATTCGGTAGCACTAGAGAAGTTTGAGCTGGAGAACCAGCTAAACTTTTTCGCTAATCGAGATTCTTTAACCCATTGCTTGAATCGTCGCGCATTGTTTAATGAAGCGGAGAAAGTGTTGGCCAAGCGATGCTTTTCTGAAAAGGTGATGGCGTGTTTGTTTGTTGATGTCGATAAGTTCAAATCGATAAATGATACCTATGGCCACAGTTTCGGTGACGATGTGCTGTTGGCGGTTGCCGAAGTTCTTGATGAGGCAACCACAGCATGTGCCAAGATAGGCCGTTATGGTGGCGATGAGTTTGTGGTGTTCTCTTGCTTTGATGATCAAGAAAGCGTTGTTAGCTTCTACCACAGCTTAGAGAAAGCACTGCAACAAGCGCTTTATATCAATGATGTGCAGTTCTCAGTGAGTGTTGGGTTGTCTTGTGACAAAGATCCTCAAGGATTAGACCAGTTGATCGCACAAGCTGATAAGAACATGTACCAAATCAAGCAAGCGAAGTCTCAGCGGTAGTAGATTGTAAAAATAGTAGTGAATTAGGAAATGCTAATGAGTGAAAATATCTGCCCTAAGTGCCAGTCTGAGCTAGCTTGGGATGGCAAGTATCATTGTGAAAGTTGTCAGGCTCACTTTACTAAAGTTGGGTTTTGCCCTGAGTGCAGCAGCCAACTTGAGAAGCTTCAAGCCTGTGGTGCGGCGAGCTATTTTTGCAACGGTGATTGCAACGAGTTGAAATCAAAGTCGAGAGTAAAATTCGAATTTCAACCTGCGGAATAGCCTTAAACTACATGGTTTGAACGACCATCGGTGATGTTATACCAGAGACTCAATACTAAAGTGTTGGGTCTTTTTTGTATCTGAAGAACAGGAATGTGTCATCTTGGTTCATTCCCACCGTCACTGCACCAGTATGAAACATAGTTACATGATTGCTATGCACTCTATTGGTGTGAGTTTCTTTTAAATTATATTAATACAATTACTTATAAATAATTTCGTTGGTTTATAAGTTTGGCACTCTTCTTGTAACTCTGTAATTGAATAACAAAAATACAATTATGGAGTAATATCATGAACAAGGTGTTCAATTTATCGCTAGCTGCACTGTGTACAACACTTTCATTTTCTTCTGCAACAGTGTTTGCTGCTGATGAGACCATCAAGGTCGGTGTTCTACACTCACTCTCTGGCACCATGGCGATCAGTGAGACAACGCTAAAAGATACCGTGCTAATGCTCATCGAAGAGCAGAACAAAAAGGGCGGTTTGCTTGGTAAGAAGCTAGAGCCTGTCGTGGTTGACCCTGCGTCAAACTGGCCGCTATTTGCTGAGAAAGCGCGTGAGCTTATCGAAAAAGAGAAAGTAGATGTGGTGTTCGGTGGTTGGACATCGGTATCACGTAAATCCATGCTGCCTGTTTTTGAAGAACTCAACAGCATCCTTTTCTACCCAGTACAGTATGAAGGTGAAGAGTCTTCTAAAAACGTTTTCTACACCGGTGCCGCGCCAAACCAACAAGCGATCCCTGCAGTGGATTACTTGATGGAAGAGCTTGAAGTTGAGCGCTGGGTACTTGCAGGTACCGATTACGTTTATCCACGTACCACCAATAAGATCCTTGAAGCCTACTTAAAAGATAAAGGTGTCGCAGAAGAAGACATCATGATCAACTACACGCCATTTGGTCACTCTGATTGGCAATCTATCGTTTCAGACATCAAGAAGTTCGGTGAAGCGGGCAAGAAAACGGCTGTTGTTTCTACTGTGAACGGCGATGCGAACGTACCTTTCTATAAAGAGCTAGGCGCTCAAGGCATTTCATCTGAAGACATCCCAGTTATTGCATTCTCTGTTGGTGAAGAAGAACTGTCAGGCATGGACACAGAACCACTGGTTGGTCATCTAGCGGCATGGAACTACTTCATGAGTGTTGATACTGAAGCTAATGAAGAGTTCGTTGAAACGTGGCAGTCGTTCATCAAGAGTGAAAAGCGTGTCACCAATGACCCAATGGAAGCGCACTATGTTGGCTTCAACATGTGGGCTCAAGCGGTCACTAATGCGGGCACAACCGATCCTGAATCTGTGCAAGATGCCTTGATTGGCGTGTCTGTACCTAACCTTTCTGGCGGCTACTCTACCATGCTACCAAATCACCACATCACCAAACCAGTCCTGATCGGTGAAATCCAAGACGATGGTCAATTCGACATTGTTTGGGAAACCACTGGACTAGTGGCGGGTGATGCCTGGTCGAGTTACTTACCTGAATCGGCAAAACTGTTCTCTAGCTGGTCGAAGCCATTCTCATGTGGTGCGTTTAACGTCGAAACGAAGAAATGTTCTGGCGGTAACTAGAGTCATTAATTTTGAGCCTTGTCTTTGGCAAACCAAGCCAAGGGAAGGCTCATCGTTTCAGGTAACAACCACTATCCACACATCCTCCAAGTAAAAATAACAATATCTAACTTGGTTGGTTAAGGAAGCAGGGATGAAAAACGTATTAAACGTATTTAAAGCGCTGTTGCTCATGGCAGTCAGTGCTCAGTTGGCTTTTGCTGGAATAACGGATGAAGCTAGCTTTACCAAGGCGCTAGTTGGTAAGAAAACATCGGATAAAGAATTAGCTATCGATTGGGTGATTGAGACGCAAACGGAAGATGTGTCGAAACCTATTTTAGATGGCTGGTTAAACGGAAACCTTTACTACTTCAATGAGAAACAGAGCGAGCAGTACAAACAGCTCTACCTCATTCAAAACATCAAAACGGCAACGTCAGCTCAGTCAGTATGGACTGATTCAACGCTTAATATCGAGAATACGAGACAGTTTAAAAAGGTTCGTGTGAATAACAAACTTCGCGGGATATTACGCGGGGAAATTGCTTCTATTGGACTGAACAGCGGCAATCCTGATGTGCGTTATAAAGCGGTTTTGGATTTGTTAGGAACCAAAGACGCTGACATTATCGAACGACTAACTGAACTCAGAACCAATGAATCAGATGGCAAAGTAGCTGAGCTAATGGATTTGTCGTTAGCGATTGCCACCTCTCTTAATAACAGTGCCACCATTGAAGATCGTGTGGCTTCAATTGAACGAGTTGGCGACTTCAAACACTCGGTCGTTCTGAAAACACTGAACCAACTATTGAACAGTGAGCAAGATCCAAGCATTACCGCTGCAGCAGAACGTGCGATGGATAGCTATCAACAAAGCCAAGCACTCTATTCGGGTGTAGAAACGGTATTCTTCGGTTTGAGTTTAGGTTCGGTATTGGTGTTAGCGGGTATCGGCTTAGCGATCACTTTTGGTGTGATGGGTGTTATCAACATGGCTCATGGCGAGTTGATCATGATTGGCGCTTATACCACCTATGTCATGCAATTGTTGATGCCCAATCATATTGGTTTGGCACTGATACTCTCTATCCCTGCTGCGTTTATTGTTTCAGGTTTGGTGGGCATTGTGATCGAGCGAAGTGTGATTCGTCATCTTTATGGTCGCCCATTGGAAACCTTACTCGCGACCTTTGGTATTAGCTTAATCTTGCAGCAGGCTGTTCGTTCTATTTTCTCTCCTTTGAACCGCTCAGTGAGCACACCTGAATGGATGTCTGGCGCACTTCAATTAAACCCAATGTTGTCCCTGACCTACAACCGCCTTTACATCATTCTCTTCTGTGGTTTGGTGTTTATGGGCTTATTAATGGTTCTGAAAAAGACACCACTAGGTTTGCAGGTTCGTGCGGTTTCTCAAAACCGTGGCATGGCTCGTGCGATGGGTATTCGTTCAGAGCGAGTTGATGCGATGACCTTCGGTTTAGGCTCTGGCGTTGCGGGTGTTGCAGGCGTGGCACTGTCTCAACTGACCAACGTTGGCCCTAATATGGGACAGGCGTACATCATCGACTCATTCATGGTGGTGGTATTCGGCGGTGTTGGCAACCTATGGGGCACGCTAGTCGCAGGCTTAAGCCTTGGTCTGTTCAATAAAATTTTAGAACCATGGGCTGGTGCGGTTCTCGCCAAGATTCTGGTACTGGTTTTCATCATTCTATTTATTCAAAAACGCCCACGCGGACTCTTCCCGCAACGTGGTCGTGCGGCTGAAGGTTAAGGACAACATCATGCAGTCAAAATCATTTGTACTTTCGGCAATGCGTGGTGACAAAGGTGGCCAACTGACCATCCTTGCCATTCTAGCGGCCGTTATTCTTATCCCACTGGCTAACACCATGTTACCAAGTGGGCACCCGCTCCATGTAGAGACTTTTACTATCTCGCTGATGGGCAAATATCTGAGCTACGCAATGTTGGCGTTGGCGCTCGATCTGGTGTGGGGCTATCTCGGAATCTTGAGCCTTGGCCACGGTGCTTTCTTTGCGCTTGGTGGTTATGCGATGGGCATGTACTTGATGCGTCAGATTGGTGACCGTGGGGTTTATGGTGATCCAGTCTTACCAGATTTCATGGTGTTCCTTGATTGGTCTGCGTTGCCGTGGTTCTGGCATGGCTTTGACCAGTTCTGGTTTGCTTGCCTGATGGTGGTGCTAGTGCCGGGCGCATTGGCTTACTTGTTCGGTTATTTAGCTTTCCGCTCTCGTGTGTCCGGGGTGTATCTTTCTATCATGACTCAGGCATTAACTTACGCATTGATGCTGGCATTTTTCCGCAACGAAATGGGCTTTGGTGGCAACAACGGACTGACGGATTTCAAAGACATCATCGGTCTGAGTTTGCAGAGTGATGCGGTCAAGATAGGTCTGTTTGTCGCGACTGGTATTGCGCTTATTCTCAGCTACATAGCTTGTCGCATGGTGGTGACCAGTCGATTAGGTCGTGTGGCATTAGCGATTCGTGATACGGAATCACGCACTCGCTTTATGGGCTATGACGTCGATGGCATCAAGCTGTGGGTCTTCGTTCTTTCTGCGGTTATCGCCGGTATTGCCGGGGCTTTATATGTCCCTCAAGTGGGTATTATCAATCCGGGAGAATTTGCTCCTCTTAACTCGATTGAGATTGTGGTTTGGGTAGCCTTAGGCGGTCGTGCCACTCTGTTTGGTGCCATTGTCGGTGCATTGATCATCAACTACGCCAAGAGTTGGTTTACGGTTGAGTTCCCGGAGGTGTGGCTGTTTGCTCTGGGTGGACTATTCGTACTCTCAACCATGTACTTCCCACAAGGTGTGATTGGCTTTGTCAGTGAAAAGTGGCAGCAGCTGCGCAAGGCATCAAATGGGAAAAACCAAGATAAAGATAAGGATGATCAGCACAAGGCCAAGGAGGTGATCGCATGACCACATTTAATAGCGTAAAGGAATCGGTTCAGGCGTTCACTCGTCGAGACGAAGTCTTTGATTACCTCAAACCCGATATTCATCCTGCCATCGATACTCGACATAACGTGCTGTTGTATGTCGAAGGCGTCAACAAAAGCTTCGATGGTTTCCAAGCGATAAACGACCTCAACCTCTACATCAAAGAGGGAGAGCTACGCTGTATCATAGGTCCTAATGGTGCAGGTAAAACCACCATGATGGACATTATCACAGGTAAAACTAAGCCAGACACCGGCGAGGTGTGGTTGGGTTCGAACATCAACTTATTGAAGATGAACGAAGCCGAAATCGCCAATGCAGGCGTTGGGCGTAAATTCCAAAAACCGACCGTGATTGAGTGTTTAACTGTGTGGCAGAACCTTGAATTAGCCATGGCCGGTGACCGCTCAGTGTGGGCGACGTTCACCGCTGTGATGTCTGGTGAACAGAAAGACAAATTGACCTCGGTACTTGAGCTGATTCATTTAAAAGACGAAGCGGCGAATTTGGCAGGTAACCTGTCTCACGGACAAAAGCAGTGGTTAGAGATCGGCATGCTATTGATGCAAAACCCTAAGCTGTTGCTGGTGGATGAACCCGTGGCAGGTATGACTCACCAAGAAATGGATCGCACCTCTGAGTTACTTAACTCACTGGCAGGTAAGCACTCGGTTGTGGTCGTTGAACATGATATGGATTTCGTTCGTTCTATCGCCAGCCATGTCACCGTGCTTCATCAAGGTCATGTGTTGGCTGAAGGCACCATGGATCAAGTGCAGGCTCACCCTGAAGTTAAACAAGTTTATCTCGGAGAATAGGATGCTAGAGGTTAAATCAGTTAATCAATATTACGGTGAGAGCCACACGCTGTGGGATTTGGATATGCAGATCCCAGAAGGTAAATGCACGGTGCTAATGGGGCGAAATGGTGTCGGTAAAACCACCTTACTGCAATGCATTATGGGGTTGGTGAAGGTTGAAAGCGGTGACATCTCCTTATCGGGTGAGTCACTTTTGAAAACCGATGCCGAGGACCGTCCACGCCAAGGGATCGGCTATGTACCGCAAGGTCGCCAGATCTTCCCAATGCTCACTGTTCAAGAAAATCTAGAGGTCGGTTTACCGATTCGTAAAAAGGGTGACCGCAAGATCCCTGAATTCATCTTCGATATTTTTCCAGTGTTAAAAGAGATGCTACATCGTCGCGGTGGTGATTTATCGGGTGGCCAGCAGCAACAGCTAGCGATTGGGCGTGCGCTGGTGGTTAATCCAAAGCTATTGATCTTGGATGAGCCGACGGAGGGTATTCAACCCAATATTGTGCAAGAGATTGGCGACATCATTCGCATGCTCAACGAGAAAATGGGGCTCACGGTTCTGTTGGTTGAACAGAAGCTGCCGTTTGCAAGAAAGGTCGGTGACCGTTTTTGCATTATCGACCGTGGACGCCAAGTGGCAGAAGGTGAAATGACAGGGCTCGATGAGTCCTTGATAAAGGAGTACCTAACCGTATGAATTCTCTCTTTTCTCCGAATGAAGTAAGCAAGGCTTCTTTAGTAGAAGCTTTATCTTTGAATGAGACCATCGAACAAGATATTCGTGATGGTTGGCAAGCGAGTTTAAACCTCACCTTTGTCGATCGAGGTGATAAAACCGTATTAAAGAATCGTCAGCAGTCTGGTCCGCTTGCGGTGCAACGCCCCCTGTATCCTGATGGGGAAACGTGTCACACCTACTTACTCCATCCCCCCGGCGGAGTGGTAGGTGGTGACACTCTCAATATTGAAGCGACCATCGAAAGCGGTGCGCATGCGTTGATCACCACACCCGGTGCGACCAAGTTTTATCGCTCAAATAACAAGTACGCCAAGCAGAAGCAGACCCTACGAGTGAAGAAAGGTGCACGCTTGGAATGGATGCCGCAAGAGAACATCTTTTTCCCGAATGCACACGTTCGTTTAGACACTGAAATTCGCCTAGAAAAGGGTGCACAATTTTGGGGTTGGGAGATGCACTGTTTTGGACGTCCTGCACAGAATGAGGGATTCGAGCATGGTCACCTCGTTGGGAAAACAGAAATCTATCTTGATAATCAAAGGCTTCTGACTGAAGGTTTTAATTTTCACGGTGGCGATAAGTTAATGATAAATATGGGGTTACTTGATTATTCAATGATGGGAACCTTTTATATTACCTCAAATGAGAAGCAAGATTTAGAGTTGGTACAGAGCTTGCTCTTATCTATTACACAGCAAGCTTCACAGCAATCAGTTACATCAAAAACGTCGAGTGAACCCACATTAATATTGGGCGCAACTCAGATAGAAGGATTGATTGTGGTGCGAGCCTTGGGTAATTGGAGTGAAGACATCCTCCAGGCCTTTGGTCAGATATGGCAAGCAACTCGCTCTCATTTATGTGGTACGACTCCTGATTTACCAAGGATTTGGGCGACTTAGCGATTAGCCCTTTTTGTACCTAGGGTGACTTCCGACCCTAGGTACATTTTTTCAAGCTTGCTGTGATTGAATCCCACTTACTGCTCATGCGTTTTTGAGCAATAAGAAAACAACACTAACAGCGGGCGGCTAAATGGAATTAACACCAAGAGAAAAAGATAAGCTACTTATCTTCTGCGCAGGAATGCTGGCACAGCAGCGCAAACAAAAAGGCTTAAAACTCAACTATCCAGAATCTATTGCACTGATCAGCAGTGCCATTCTCGAAGGTGCCCGTGAGGGTAAAACCGTTTCAGAATTGATGGATTTTGGACGCACACTGCTTACTGTCGATGACGTTATGGAGGGGATCCCTTCCATGATCCCTGATGTACAAGTCGAAGCCACTTTTCCTGATGGCACCAAGCTGGTGACCGTTCATGAACCTATCGTGTAGGGAGAAGTAATATGGCTGGTTCCACAAAACAATACTCAGGATTCGTTCCCGGAAAAGTCGAAACCGCTCCCGGTGACATCACTCTCAATGAAGGCCGTGACACAACGTCCGTTAAGGTTCAAAACATTGGCGATCGTCCTGTTCAAATTGGCTCTCATTACCACTTCTATGAAGCAAACCCTTCGCTGATCTTTGACCGAGAAGCCACTAAAGGCTTTCGACTCAATATCCCTGCTGGTACTGCAACCCGCTTTGAGCCGGGTCAGTCGCGCAGCGTCGAGTTAGTGCGTTACGCCGGTAAGTTAGAGATCTATGGCTTCCAAGGAAAGGTGATGGGCAAGCTCTAAGCGCTCCCACGGAATAATGAAAATAACAAAGGATTGAACATGGCGACGATATCCAGACAGGCTTATGCCGAAATGTTTGGGCCAACAGTCGGTGACCGAGTGCGTCTTGCTGACACTGATTTATGGCTAGAAGTTGAAAAAGATTACACCGTATACGGCGACGAAGTGAAATTCGGCGGCGGCAAAGTTATCCGTGATGGACAAGGGCAAAGCCAACGTCCAAGTGCCGAAACTCCAGATTTGGTGATCACCAATGCGATTGTGTTGGATTACTGGGGCATCGTAAAAGCCGACGTCGCTATCAAAGATGGTCGCGTTCAGGCATTGGGCAAAGCGGGCAACCCTGATGTTCAACCGGGCGTTGATATTGTGATTGGCCCAGGCACGGAAATTTTAGCCGGCGAAGGTTCAATCCTGACTGCTGGTGGCATTGATTCACACATCCACTTTATCTGCCCGCAACAGATTGAAGAAGCATTGGCGTCAGGTGTGACAACCATGATCGGCGGTGGCACTGGACCAAACACAGGTACTAACGCGACCACATGCACACCGGGGCCTTGGAACATGCACCGCATGCTAGAGTCACTCGATCAATTCCCGATGAACTTTGGTTTGTTAGGCAAAGGCAATGCCAGTCAGCCAGAAGCACTACGTGAGCAAGTAGCGGCAGGCGCGGTGGGTTTGAAGTTACACGAAGACTGGGGAACCACTCCCGCTTCAATCGATACCTGTTTGAGTGTGGCTGACGAGATGGACGTACAAGTTGCGATTCATACCGACACTCTGAATGAATCTGGTTTTGTTGAATCGACACTTGGCGCAATCGGCGACCGCGTGATTCATACCTATCACACCGAAGGTGCGGGCGGTGGTCATGCTCCCGATATTATTCGTGCTGCAGGTGAGCCGAACGTTTTGCCTTCCTCAACCAATCCAACACGCCCTTACACCATCAATACCGTCGATGAGCACTTAGACATGTTGATGGTCTGTCATCACTTGTCACCATCGATTGCTGAAGATGTCGCGTTCGCAGAGTCACGTATCCGCCGTGAAACCATTGCCGCAGAAGACATTCTTCATGACTTAGGTGCCTTTTCGATGATCGCTTCGGACTCACAAGCAATGGGACGTGTAGGCGAGGTGATCACTCGAACTTGGCAAACTGCGCACAAGATGAAAGTTCAGCGCGGCAGCCTAAAAGAAGATTCCGACTACAGCGATAACTTCCGCCTAAGACGCTATGTCGCTAAATACACCATTAACCCTGCGATTACGCACGGTATGGCACATGAGATCGGCTCTATCGAAGCTGGAAAGCTGGCGGATCTAGTACTGTGGAAGCCTGCCTTCTTTGGCGTGAAACCAAGCGTGATTTTGAAAGGCGGCATGATCGCCATGGCGCCGATGGGTGACCCAAACGCTTCAATCCCAACACCTCAGCCAGTTCACTATCGCTCGATGTTTGGTAGCTACGGCAAGGCGTGTCAGAACACATCAATGCTGTTTGTCTCTAAAGAAGCCAAGGCGCAGAACATCGACAAGCAATTGGGTCTGCAGAGCTTGATTGGTGTTGTGAGCAACTGCCGAAACATCAGCAAAGCCGACATGAAGCTCAATGATTGGATGCCAAAAATTGAGGTCGACTCTCAGACGTATCAAGTACGCGCCGATGGTGAATTGCTAACTTGTGAGCCTGCTGAAGAACTACCAATGGCACAACGGTATTTTCTATTTTAAGAGCTCGGCTGAAGGCTCCTAATTTAAACGTTATAAATCTCACAAGGAGATTGAGGTAATAGCATGATTGAACTGACTCAACTGAATACTCAAATACAAAATGCACCGGACGGCTACTTAAGCCTGCCGATCGATAGCCGCATTAAGAGCCGTCTTAAGGTGATGCTCGATGACGGGCGCAATGCCGGACTGTTTCTACCACGAGGTCATATCTTGCGTGGTGGCGAACAACTCTCAAGTAAATGCGGTTTAGTCGTAGAAGTGAAAGCGGCACCAGAAACCGTTTCGACTGTTTACTGTGAAGACTTGCTCCTGTTAACGCGAGTGGCGTATCACCTTGGTAACCGTCATGTTCCGCTGCAAGTGGAAGCGGGTTGGGTTCGTTATCAACACGACCATGTTTTAGATGAAATGGTTGAAGGCTTAGGCGCGAAAGTGACCACTGAGAAACAACCGTTTGAACCAGAAGGCGGTGCTTATGGCGGTCGCTCTGGTGGACATCATCACCATCATTAATCGAGTCATTGATGACTCACTAAACGATTTATATAACAACGATATTAATAACAATAATACCAATCACAGTAAGTAAGTGACCAACAATAGCGCAGAAAAAAGGCTTGAGAACAAGGCATGATTTTTCGATAAGTAGTTATTCTACAATCAAAAATTATAACGCAGTTATCGAGCATTTTAGCAAGCTAGGGTGAGCAATTATTTACTACGATTGGTATAAAGCAAGGAACTCGCGATGAACTTTAAAACAGCTGCAGGCTTATGTACTTTCACACTGGCTTCTCTAACAACATCAACGATGGCTTTCGCTCACCCAGGACATGGGGCGCATTCAGTTCATGAGTCTCACTCGTTTATGTCTGGCTTAACTCACCCTGTGACTGGCATGGATCATCTGATCATGCTGATCGCTTTCGGTTTATTAATTGGCGCACTGTCATTTTCCACCAAGACAAAAGCAGCTCTGATTGGCGGTGGATTGGTGTCTTTAGTGGTAGGGCTTATCGCAGGCCAAGCCCTAGGTTTCTCTGTGATTGTTGAGCCTGCCATTATCGCTTCTCTGTTTGTCGTCAGCTTATGTTTATGGCATGTATTCTCACCATCAACCAAGCGTGTAAACAGCGTATTAGTTGCTTCGATTGCTATGTTGTTTTTCCATGGTTACGCACACGGCGTTGAAGCCGCGAGCAACCTGACTCAGTTCGCAACAGGCATGAGTATCAGTGCTTTGGCTCTGATGGTTATCGGTACTTTTGTTGGTCGCGCGGTTTACTCTAAATGGTTGTCAGTCGGCGTGGCTTCAGCAAGCGCACTATTGCTGTTAGGCGCGTAGGCTCTCGAACTTATTTGATTCTGGAAGACTGAGGGCACGATTATGACCACAACAGAAAATGTAGCCGTCTATCGTCTGTTTCAATTGATCAGTCCATCGTTGCCGATTGGTGGGTTCACTTATTCGCAAGGCTTAGAGTTAGCGGTTGAAGCGGGGTGGGTGACCGATCGCAACAGCATGGAACAGTGGCTTAATACCATCGTCAGTTCCAGTGTCGCAACTTTGGAATTACCTATCTTAGAGCGTCTTTATCACGCGCTAGAAAAGGGTGAAATCGATGAGATTGAGCATTGGTGTAACTACTTATACTCAAGCCGTGAAACCAGTGAATTGCGAGCGGAAGAAAAGCAGCGTGGGCATGCATTGAACACCTTGTTGAAGCGCTTAGATATCGATATTTCACAGGTGGACTCTGTTGATAGTCACCCAAACCAATTGTTGGGCATGTGTATGGCGGCTCAGCATTGGGGCATTGATTTAGAAAGCCTCAAGCAAGGTTACTTATGGAGCTGGCTTGAAAATATCGTTACCGCAGGCGTGAAACTGGTGCCTTTAGGTCAAACCGACGGGCAGTTGGCATTGATTAATATCACCAACACCTTTCCTGAGGTGATCGAAAAGGCCCACGCGATAGAAGATTGGATGGTAGGCAGTTTCTCGCCATCAATGGCATTAGCAAGTTCACTGCACGAAACACAATACACACGACTATTTCGTTCGTAGCGGTCAGCTCGAACGGTATAGTAAAAAGAATATAAGGAAGTAGACAATGGAAAGTTATAAGCAACCACTTCGAATTGGTATTGGCGGCCCAGTAGGATCTGGTAAAACAGCGCTGTTAGAGGTGCTATGTAAAGCTATTCGCGACAAGCTCAACATTGCCGTGGTAACCAACGACATCTACACTCAAGAAGATGCCAAGATACTTACGCGAGCAGAGGCTCTAGAACCAGATCGTATTATTGGTGTTGAAACGGGTGGCTGTCCGCACACGGCGATCCGTGAAGATGCGTCGATGAACTTAGCTGCGGTAGAAGAGCTGGCTAAGCTGCATAAGAACCTCGATGTGGTATTCGTCGAAAGTGGCGGTGATAACTTGAGTGCGACGTTCAGCCCTGAATTAGCCGATCTTACCATCTACGTGATTGATGTAGCGGAAGGGGAGAAGATCCCACGTAAAGGCGGACCGGGTATTACGCGTTCTGATCTGCTGGTTATCAATAAGATCGATTTAGCACCATATGTGGGTGCGTCACTTGAGGTGATGGAGCAAGACACACAACGCATGCGTCCAACCAAGCCATACGTGTTCACCAACCTCAAAGAGAGCCAAGGGCTAGACTTCATCATCAACTTTATTGTGACTGAAGGGATGCTAACCATGAAGGAGCCTTCTACTACTGAGTAGGGTTGGAATAGGTTAGTTTTTTGAAAGCGTTAGATACTAAAAAGCCCTGTCGATTATCGATAGGGCTTTCTGGTTTGAAACGTTAGGTCGAACTTAAAGCTCGCTCTTAGTCACTCTTGTGGTCACTTGCGACTCAATCACACCGTCTTCAACTTGAGTGGTGATCACTTCACCGACTTCGACATCGTTAATCGATGATACCGTCTTGCTCGATTCTGAATGAGTAATGCTGTAGCCACGCTTTAGGGTTGCCAGTGGACTAACGGTCTCTAACTTCTCTGCAGCCATAGCGAGCTGGTGGCGAGTGGTTAGTAATGTCTTGTCCATTGCATCCAATAGCTTTTGCTCTGAACGTTGCAGATGCAGTTTCTGTTCGCCAAGGCGTTTCACTGGCGAGTTCAATTGAAGCTGGTGCTGTTTACGTTCAACACGCTGTGCATGCTGTTTTAGGTATTGAGTCATACCACGACGCAAACGCATATCTAGGTCATCAAGCTGCTGACTCTGCTTTTGAAGTTGGTAGCTAGGGTGTTGCTTCTCTAAGCGGTATTTCAACGTTTGAGTTGATTGCGCCTGTTTGATTAACACATGACGAATCGCACTGACTAAGCGAGCACGTTTAGACGCGAAAGCTTGTTCTTTATGACTGTTATCACGGCTAACCAATTCTGCGGCAGCTGATGGCGTTGGGGCACGCATATCGGCAACGAAATCAGCGATAGTGACATCCACTTCGTGGCCAACGGCGCTGATAATCGGGATTTGGCTTGCTGCGATTGTGCGAGCTAAGATCTCGTTATTGAAGCACCATAGGTCTTCCAGTGAGCCGCCACCACGGCCGACGATTAACACATCACATTCATTGCGTTCGTTAGCGCGTCCAATCGCTTGGGCAATCTGAATCGCCGCCTCTTCGCCTTGAACCATGGTCGGGTAAACCACAACCGGTAGCGAAGGATCGCGCCTTTTTAGTACATCAAGAATATCAAACAGCGCTGCACCGGTTTTAGATGTGATAACGCCAACACGTTTTGGGTGTTCAGGAAGAGCTTGCTTACTTGATTGAGCAAACAGTCCTTCTGCGGCAAGGTTCATCTTCAGCTTTTCAAATTCTTGCTGAAGCTTGCCGTCACCCTCTGGCTGCATGCTTTCGATGATCAGTTGATAATCACCACGTGGCTCATAAAGAGACAGGCGAGCTTTGACTAGAACTTGATTACCATTCTGGGGCTTAAAGGTGACACGGCGGTTATTGCCACGAAACATGGCGCACTTAACTTGAGCGCGAGAGTCTTTAAGCGTGAGGTACCAGTGACCAGATACAGGTGCAGAGAAGTTTGAGATTTCACCAACGAGCCAGACTATTCCCATTTCGTTTTCTAATAGGAGACGAACCTCTGAGTTGAGGCGAGAAACAGTAAAGATGTTTGGATTAGTCATAGAAGCACTATCTTTCCTTGAAGGAAGGTCTTTCTTGGAATCTCACAGGGCGTGAGTATGGAAGATAGCGGCAATATAATACATAGCAAGGGGGTAAATGCAAATTAAAAGTACAAAAATGTGTAGCCAAGCGATTTCGCCGTGCGTATAATCCGTCTGCAATATCAAATCCAAATCACTTTATTATGCGAAACGATAAAGTTGGGTTTACTCCTTTTAACACCTTTGTTGTGAGATATTGCAAATGCTACGAATCGCAAAAGAAGCTTTAACTTTTGATGACGTTTTACTCGTCCCAGCACACTCAACCGTTCTTCCGAACACAGCTGATCTTCGCACTCAGTTAACGAAAAACATTTCTTTAAACATCCCAATGATCTCTGCATCGATGGATACTGTTACGGAAGCACGCCTAGCAATTGCCCTTGCGCAAGAAGGTGGTATTGGCTTTATTCATAAGAATATGTCAATCGAGCAGCAAGCTGAAATGGTTCGCCAGGTTAAAATTTACGAAGCTGGTGTGGTTTCTCACCCAGTAACTGTAAGCCCTGACGCGACAATCGCTGATGTTGTAGCCCTTACCCAAAAACACGGCTTTGCCGGTTTCCCTGTTGTTACTGAAACAAACGAACTTGTTGGTATTATTACTGGCCGTGACGTTCGCTTTGTTACTGACCTTTCTAAGAAAGTTGATGTAGTAATGACACCTAAAGCTCGCCTTGCTTCTGTTAAAGAAGGTGCAACTCGTGAAGAAGTTCAAGAGAAAATGCACGAAGCGCGTGTTGAAAAAGTTCTTGTTGTAAATGATGACTTCCAACTTACTGGAATGATCACTGCAAAAGATTTCCACAAAGCAGAACGTAAACCAAACGCTTGTAAAGATGAGCGCGGCAGCCTACGTGTAGGTGCAGCTGTTGGTGCTGGCGCTGGTAACGAAGAGCGCGTTGCTGCTCTAGTTGAAGCTGGCGTAGACGTTCTACTTATCGACTCTTCACACGGTCACTCTGAAGGCGTACTTAACCGTATCCGCGAAACTCGCGCTGCATACCCTGATCTACAAATCATCGGTGGTAACGTAGCAACTGGCGCTGGCGCTCGTGCTCTTATCGAAGCGGGTGTTAGTGCAGTTAAAGTTGGTATCGGCCCAGGTTCAATCTGTACGACTCGTATCGTTACTGGTGTTGGTGTTCCTCAAGTAACAGCAATCGCAGACGCAGCTGAAGTAGCTAACGAATACGGTATTCCAGTAATCGCAGATGGCGGTATCCGCTTCTCTGGCGATATCTGTAAAGCTATCGTTGCTGGCGCATCTTGTGTGATGGTTGGTTCAATGTTCGCGGGTACTGAAGAAGCACCGGGTGAAGTTATTCTTTACAACGGTCGTTCTTACAAGTCTTACCGTGGTATGGGTTCTCTTGGCGCTATGTCTCAAGGTTCTTCTGACCGTTACTTCCAATCTGACAACGCTGCAGACAAGCTTGTTCCAGAAGGTATTGAAGGTCGTATCGCATACAAAGGTCGTCTAAAAGAGATCGTTCACCAACAGATGGGCGGTCTACGCTCAAGCATGGGCCTAACGGGTTCTGCAACTGTTGAAGACATGCGTACTAAAGCTGAGTTTGTTCGTATCTCTGGTGCGGGAATGAAAGAATCTCACGTACACGATGTTCAAATCACGAAAGAAGCACCTAACTACCGTTTAGGTTAATAATACGTCCAAACGTTTGAATAATGTGCTGATTTAGTCGGCACATTAATATACCAATCGTAGTAAATAACTGGTCATCCTAGCTTGTTAAAAACCTCGATAACTTCGTTAGAATTTTTGATTGTAGAATAACTACTTATCAGAACTCTTTGTCGAATAGAGCAGCCTCGTTCTCAGGCTTTTTTCCTACGCTATTCCTGAACACTTACTTACTGTGATTGGTATTATATCTACCGCCTGTTTTGTTAAAAGTCCGATTGTCTCAAAACACGTGGTTAAAGATATCTAACGAAAACGTTTGCTTTATTTCTTGAAGAGTTAATCAGAGGTGAGTAAACTCACCTCCGTTTTATCACATAGCCAATAAGACTGCTTACAATGACTAAAAATATTCATGACCAACGTATTCTAATTCTAGACTTCGGTTCTCAATACACACAGCTAGTAGCTCGTCGTATTCGTGAGATCGGTGTTTACTGTGAACTTTGGAGCTGGGACGTAGAAGAAGCGGATATTCGTGAATTCAATCCAGACGGCATCATCCTATCTGGTGGTCCTGAAAGTGTAACGGAGGAGAACTCTCCACGTGCACCTCAGTACGTATTTGATTCAGGTGTTCCTGTATTCGGTATCTGCTACGGCATGCAAACTATGGCTGAGCAACTTGGCGGTAAAGTAGCAACGTCTACTGAGCGCGAGTTCGGCTACGCAGCGGTACAAGTGACTGGCGAATCTGCACTTTTCGCTGACCTTGAGTCTACTCAAGATGTTTGGATGAGCCACGGCGACAAAGTAGTTGAGATTCCAGCTGATTTCACAAAGATCGCTGAAACAGACACTTGCCCATACGCTGCAATGGCAAACGAAGAGAAGAAGTACTTCGGTGTTCAATTCCACCCAGAAGTAACACACACTAAAAACGGCCTGAAAATGCTTGAGAACTTCGTTCTTAACGTATGTGGTTGTGAAGGTCTGTGGACTTCAGCTTCAATCATTGAAGATGCAGTTGCACGTATTAAAGAACAAGTAGGTGACGACGAAGTTATCCTTGGTCTTTCTGGTGGTGTTGATTCATCTGTAGTTGCGATGCTTGCTCACCGCGCTATCGGCGACAAACTAACATGTGTATTTGTTGATAACGGCCTTCTTCGTCTAAACGAAGCTGAGCAAGTTATGGATATGTTTGGTGACCAGTTCGGCCTAAACATCATCAAAGTCGATGCAGAAGATCGTTTCCTTAAAGCTCTGGAAGGCGAAGCTGAACCAGAAGCTAAGCGTAAAATCATCGGTCACGTATTCGTAGATATCTTCGATGAAGAGTCTAAGAAACTGAAGAATGCTAAATGGCTTGCTCAGGGTACTATCTACCCAGACGTAATCGAGTCTGCTGCATCTAAGACAGGTAAAGCACACGTAATCAAATCTCACCACAACGTTGGTGGCCTTCCTGATGATATGGAAATGGGTCTTGTTGAACCTCTACGTGAGCTGTTTAAAGATGAAGTACGTAAGATCGGCCTTGAGCTTGGTCTTCCATACAACATGCTTTACCGCCACCCATTCCCGGGTCCTGGTCTAGGTGTTCGTGTTCTTGGCGAAATCAAGAAAGAGTACTGTGATCTACTGCGTCGCGCAGATGCTATTTTCATTGAAGAGCTTCACGCTGCTGACCTTTACCACAAAGTATCTCA
Organism: Vibrio sp. 10N.222.51.C5; assembly: GCF_041474575.1. Lineage (NCBI taxonomy): Bacteria > Pseudomonadati > Pseudomonadota > Gammaproteobacteria > Vibrionales > Vibrionaceae > Vibrio > Vibrio sp. 10N.222.51.C5. The sequence goes on along the minus strand of NZ_JBFRUJ010000005.1, from coordinate 148,507 downwards.
AGCATTCACGGTATTCCTACCAGTACGTTCAGTTGGCGTAATGGGCGATGGCCGTAAGTACGATTGGGTTGTATCTCTACGTGCCGTAGAAACTATCGACTTCATGACTGCTCACTGGGCACACCTACCATACGACTTCCTAGGTAAAGTTTCTAACCGTATTATCAACGAAGTTAACGGCATTTCACGTGTTGTTTACGATATTTCTGGTAAGCCACCAGCAACTATCGAGTGGGAATAATCTCTTAGAGATTTAACCAGCTTTGATTAAGATCTTAAGCCTCGAACTCAGTTCGGGGCTTTTTTCTTTTCGATTGATTATATTGATTCATTACATTAAAGGCTTATGAGCAATACCTCGAAATCAAATGAACAATAACTAGAAACCAAATGAGTTGGAAACTAGATATCAGCTCAAGAAACCATGAGACGCTTTGTTGTGCTGAGCCATGTATCAAAAAGATCACTCGCACTTTTTATAAATTCACACAGCTACAGCTAGGCCATTCCACATGTGAAGCATACTCTTTGATGGACTTATTAAGGACAGATAAGAGAATCCATCATGTTAAAAATCAAATATTTGGCGACAGTACTGGGCTGCACATTAGCAGCGCAAAGTCATGCGTCTTTGAACATTCAACCTGATCCGCAAAACCCGAATGGTTACCTTGTTGAAAAGTCGGCTCTACAAGCTGCTGAACAAGCGAAAACATCCGATCCTATGTATGCGATCTGGTCACAGGCCCTTCAAACTCGCCCGAATACAATCGTTGAAGCGATTGAACCCGGTTCCCCCTCGAATCCTGAAAACATAAAGCGTGTAGAGCGCGTGTTCCCTCAATCTGAATGGGACTTCCTCACTCAGATGGCAGCGCCAGAATACACCTACACTCGCTTCTTACGTGCGATCGGTAAATTCCCAGCGTTCTGTGGAGAGTACACCGATGGCCGTGACTCCGATGCCATCTGTAAGAAATCCATCATCACGGCCTTTGCTCACTTTTCACAAGAGACGGGTGGGCACATCGCGATAGGCAACACCTCTGATAATCCATTAGCTCTAGAAGAGTGGCAGCAAGCGCTGGTGCATGTTCGTGAAATGGGTTGGTCTGAAGGCCAAGAAGGTTATACCACGGGTTGTGGTCAGAACGATTGGCAGAATGCACGTTGGCCATGTGCCGCGGGGCAGGGCTACTTCGGTCGTGGTGCTAAACAGCTTTCTTACCACTTTAATTACGGTGCGTTCTCGGAAGTGATGTTCGATGGCGATGCAACGGTGCTATTGAATAATCCAGGCTTGGTTGCTGATTCATGGTTGAACTTGGCTTCTGCTATCTGGTTCTTCCTTACTCCTCAAGCACCTAAACCAGCCATGCTGCATGTTATTGACCGTACTTGGACACCCTCTCAGCGCGAATTGGATGCAGGAATTGGCTATGGATTTGGTACCACAATCAACGTGATTAATGGTGGTATCGAGTGTGGTGAGCAGAACAAAGACAAAGGCCAACCCGTTAACCGTATTCGTTACTGGGAAGGGTTAGCCGCGCACTATCAAATTCCTGTAGAAGCCGATGAAGCCAATACATGTTGGCAGCAAACGCCTTACGGAAGCTTGAATCTCAACGGAGCAACGGATGTGTTGTACACCAACTGGGATGGTAACTGGAAATACTACGCAGACCGCCCAGAAGGGTATTCATTTGAGTGTGAGCTAGTGGGCTTTCAAACTGCTTATTCCGCACTGGTGGCTGGCGATTACGAGAAGTGTGTGACCAACTTTTATGGTTCTCATGCGAGTTGGCCTGAAGTGAAAGTGGTCGATAAGCTGGATCCGGTAGATCCTGGTACTGATCCGGGTGGTAATGGTTGGAGTGCGACCAAGGTTTACAACGCGGGTGACCAAGTGACTCACAACGGTGCAACCTATGAAGCGAAATGGTGGACACAAGGGGATGACCCTACCAATGGCGGCCCTTGGAAATTGATTGCTGGAGAGCCAACACCACCGGTAGTGACAGATCCATCGCCTGTTGATCCTGCTCTGGTAGACCCAACACCAGTTGAACCGCCAGTTACCGAGTCACCTGTCGTTGTTGACCCATCTGTGTTTATCACGTGGCAAGCGGGCGTTAGCCAAGTGAGTAATGGCGATAAAGTGACGCATAACGGTAAGTGCTTCGTGGCTAAAAACGGCCCAGGTGTTTGGGAAAGCCCAGTTCAGTCAAATTGGTTCTGGGATGAAATCAGTTGTAATTGATAGTCTGAATACTGAAGAGGTGGCCTAAGTTACGAGCTCAGTAGTACGACCATAGCGATATAAATAATCAAAAGCCGAAAGTTTCTACTTTCGGCTTTTTTCCGTTTCGAACTTGGCTATTTAAGCAGGGCGATTGGTCTATTTGGCTATGCTGAAGCGCATTTAAAGACTAATTATCCAGTTAGAGGATAAAGTTCTGTACAAATGGTGATTGTGAATTTATATTCAAATTTAATTTATATTTATTCTTTTATTTTAGGGTTAAGGTGTACCTATGGAACAGACAGATATCACGTCACTCATCCCCATTGTGATTACTTTGGTGTTGTCGTTGGCGACAAGGAATGTGGTGATAGGCCTTTTGCTGGTGTGCTGAGTGGTGTTGCAATGCTGACTGGCATGTTTAGCGAACTTAACCCACTTGATACGTTTGGTACCATGGTTAAAGGTTACCTAGTCCCTCAATTGACTGACAGTTACAACGCTGGCGTGATCATGCTGTTGGTATTCATCGGTGGCTTTGTTGCTCTGATGGAGAAGTCAGGTGGTGGTGTTGCGTTTGCCAAGCGTGTTACTCAATGGGTAAGCAACAAATGCCAAGCCCAATTGTCAGCATGGTTGGGTGGAATCGTGATATTTTTCTCAGACTTAGGTACTCCGTTAATTGTTGGCCCTGTTTTTCGTCCCCTTTTCGATAAACTGAAACTCTCAAGACAGAAGCTAGCATTCATCATCGACTCTACATCATCACCCGTCGCGATCCTTATCCCTTTTATCGGGTGGGGCGTGTATATCATGAGCCTGATTCAAAAAGAGTTTACGGCGTTGAATGTCAATATGTCTGATTGGGATGCGTTCATCGGTGCGATTCCTTTTCAGTTCTACGCATTCCTCGCGATTTTCATCGTTCCGCTCGTGTCCGTTAAAGGTTTAGATTTTGGGCCAATGGCAAAAGCTGAGCGTGATTGCCAGGCGGGAATTAACTCTGGCGTGAATAACGAATCACTAAATCCGTTCTCGCATAAAAATGCAAAGGCATCTTTTGTCTGGGCACCATTGTTAGTGATGCTGGTGGTGTTGTGTGCCATGCTGGTACCACAAGGTTTCCCATTCCAAAAGGTCGCAGGTTCATCGTTCAGAGCTGCTTTATCATCGGCTTACTTCTTTGCGGCGATTACCTTAATCTCGCTAATGGCTTACTACGGTGTAAGAAAGCTTTCAGATGGTGTTTCTGTGTACTTAAAAGGTATGGGAAACATGATGCCAGTCGCGATCATCTTGGTACTGGCTTGGGCATTAAGCACCGTTGGTAAAGAGTTGGGTGCAGCGGCTTATATTGCTGAGCAAGCACAGAGCGGTTTCCCTTACTGGTTAGTACCTGCGGTCGCGTTTTTATTATCGGCTATCATTTCATTCGCAACGGGATCGTCGTGGGGAACCTTCGCGATAATGATGCCATTGGTTATTCCAACCGCGATTGCGATAGATGCTCCGCTTCTCGTCGCAATTGGCGCTGTGTTGTCTGGTGGCTTGTTTGGTGACCATTGCTCACCGATTTCTGAAACCACGATTCTTTCTTCAACCGGGGCAGGGTGTGATCAGTTTGAACACTTTAAGACGCAGCTTCCTTACGCATTGATGAACGGCTCTATTGCTCTGATTAGTTTTGTAGTCGCAGGCTTTACGGGAAGTGCATTGGTTGTGTTAGGCGCTCTTGTTGCTCAGTTGATTGTCGTGACGTTGTTAGCCAAGCGCGATGCGAGTAAAAACGCTTCTTCAGACGTTCAATCTCAAGTGTCTGAATCTAAACCACAACAAGCGTAATTTAATCTGTCCAAGTAGATACGAGATTTAATGGAGTAAACAAGTCACGAAAAGCTCGCCCTATTATTACTCGTGTTTGCAATTTAGTTTCCCGCTTACTCGAATCTAAAGACTCTTTTCGTATCTCGCATCTCGTTACTCGCATCTTTTTCATAGCGCGACAGGGAATTTGTTCATTTATAGGTTCTATGAATTAATTAGCGTTGTTATGAAACTAATTTTCCATAAGATCATTTACACAATCTTAGTTTTCGATAACTGGATTACCTAGTTGTACGGTTTATAGATTAAAATTTTCTGACAACTTTTATTGTTTTTTTTTAATCAACCACTTTAATAAGGTAAATTCGCAATGTCGACCAAACTAGCTAACCCAGCGCCACTAGGCTTAATGGGTTTCGGTATGACCACTATTCTTCTTAATATCCACAACGCAGGTTTCTTTCCAATCGATTCAATGATTCTTGCTATGGGTATTTTTTACGGTGGTTTGAGCCAAGTTATCGTGGGCACAATGTGTTTCAAACGTGGTGACACGTTCGGTACAACTGCGTTTACTTCTTACGGCCTATTCTGGTTGTCTTTGGTTGGTTTAATCGTGATGCCTTACATGGGCCTACCTGCAAGCCCTGCTGCATTCATGGGTTGGTACCTATTACTATGGGGCATCTTCACAGGCTTCATGTTCATCGGTTCTCTATGCTACCCAGTGGCGAAACAAGTAGTATTCGGTTCATTAACTATCTTGTTCTTCCTACTTGCAGCTCGTGATTTCACTGGCAGCGAACTAATCGGCACTATCGCTGGTTTTGAAGGTATCTTCTGTGGCGCTTCAGCTATTTACTTTGCAATGGCACAAGTAATCAACAACGAATACGGCCGCACAGTACTGCCTATCGGTGAGAAGAAAGCACCTCAAATGGCAACACAAGAAATCGCTGCTTAATACTCTAACTCGGGAACAGTTAGTTTGTTATAAGCCATTTATTGGTTATGAATAAAACAAAAGGGGTTAGCCGAAATAGCTAACCCCTTTTTTATGCGTTATTAATAGCGCTATTTTTTTAAAGCGACCTATTTGCTAAGGAAAGCTTAAGCTGAAGGTTGCTCTACAGGTTTAGTGTCTGCAGCTTCTGCTTCAGGAGACTTGCCTGTCTTACGCTTGTACTTCTCTTCCCAGTAAGTAGCACCTTTAATGCCTAGTTTTACAGGGTTGAACGTGTACTCAGTTACGCCTTGTTTCTGCTGTTCTTCGTAGTCAGCTAGAGCTTTAAGCGCAGGCTTAGACATGAAGAAGATGATCAGAATACCAACGATGTTTAACCATGCCATCAAGCCAACACCAACATCACCCATTGCCCATGCAAGGTTCGCTGTTTTAACTGTGCCATAGAAAACGGCAGTGATAAGAACAAGCTTAAGTACGAACATCATGCCAGGGATCTTGATGGTACGACGTAGGTAAGCAATATTCGTTTCTGCGATGTAGTAGTAAGCAAGAATCGTTGTAAATGCGAAGAAGAACAGAGCAAATGCGATGAACGGCTTACCAATGCCTGGTAGTGCACTTTCAATAGCAAGCTGTGTAAATACAGGACCGTTGGCACCAATGTTTGCTGCTAGGTTCTGAACAAGGAACACACCCTCAGCGCCGCCGTGAACGTTGTAAGCACCAGTGATGATGATCATGAACGCTGTAGCAGAACATACTAGAAGAGTATCGATGTAGATAGAGAATGCTTGTACTAAACCTTGCTGAGCTGGGTGATCAACACTTGCAGCAGCTGCCGCGTGAGGACCAGTACCTTGACCTGCTTCGTTTGAGTAAACACCACGCTTAACACCCCAACCAATTGCAGCACCGAAGCCTGCCATAGGTGTGAATGCATCACCAACAATCATTGCGAAAACAGTTGGCACTTGGCTGATGTTTAGCAGAATGATAACGAACGCGATGATGATGTAAGCCAATGCCATGAAAGGAACAACGATCTGTGTGAATTTCGCAATACGTTTAACACCACCAAAGATGATGAAAGCAAGGATGATAGCAACAACAGTACCGGTGAAAATTTTAGCGAAACTGAATGTACCGACAGCTGTTTCAATCATGTCACCTGAACCAAATGCAGCTTCTACAGCATTACCAATACTGTTTGACTGAACACCTGGAAGCAAAATACCACATGCAAAAATAGTCGCGATTGCGAAGATCCATGCGTACCACTTCTGACCCATTGCTTTTTCAATGTAGTAAGCCGGACCACCACGGAACTGGCCTTCGTCTTCTTCTTTGTAGATTTGCGCTAGCGTAGATTCTGCATAAGCAGTCGCGGCGCCAAAGAAGGCTACAACCCACATCCAGAATACTGCACCTGGGCCACCGAAACCGATAGCGGCAGCAACACCAGCAATGTTACCTGTACCTACACGGCCAGATAGCGAAACGGCTAGAGCTTGGAAAGACGAGATGCCTTTTGATGAGCTTTTACCCGATAGTAGCAAGCGCCACATTTCAAAGAAGTGACGGATTTGAACAAATCGAGTCATGATGGAGTAGAACAAACCTGCACCTAAACATAGGTAGATAAGTACTGGGCTCCAGATTATTCCATTCAAAAAATCAACGAATGACTGCATGAGTATTTTCCCTGTTAGTTTTGCTTATGATTGTTTTTCGAACAACACAATACTTCACTTGTAACTCGAGTGTTAAATTATTTAACTGCCCATTAGGATTACTGTGACATAAAGCATGTTACAGGGGGTGTTTGTTAACGCTTAGTGCTAATTTGATAATCGTTCTATTTAATTACCTATGCAACTGGTTGTGTTTTTCTGGTGTTTTGCAAAGTGAATAAATAGTGATTAATACAGAAAGGGGATCTTGAGATGCGCATAAGAAACGAAATTGCGCAAAACAGCGGTTAAAGCCGCTTAGCATAAACGGCTGACATATGGATGGTGAGATAAGTAGGTTGGAATATATCACCTACATTGGGTGAGCTAGCAGGTCTAAGAGACTATGGCTTTTGAAGGTTTGATAATTGAGGCTTTAATATCTACCTAGTAAAAGTTGTTAATTTGATGCCTGTTTCAAACAACCACGAACCCTCGCGCCTGTAATTCTTTAGCGAATTCAGACTGAGTATTTGGCTCGCCATGAATCAAATGCACCTCTTTCGGTGGCGTCGCGATGCCTTCTATAAATTGGTAGAGGTCCCCTTTATCAGCATGGGCAGAATAGCCAGACATGCCATGAATTTGAGCATTAACCTCAACGTCTTTGTTATCAATATAAACCTGCATTTCCCCTTGTTGCAGCTCTCGTCCGAGCGTTCCGTGCGCTTGATAGCCAGCTAAAATTACATCGGTTCGTTTATCGGGAAGCAAGGCGGATAAGTAGTTCATTATCCTTCCACCCTGACACATCCCAGAAGCTGCGACCACAATCGCAGGTTCACCTGTCGACTTGAGGCGATTCACGATTTTCTTGTGCATTCTATGTCCATCAACGGTAATGCACTGCTCAAAAGCGAGTGGGTGGCGTTTCAGTTCAAGACGCTGCTTTGCTTCTTGTCCCCACAACTCTTTAAAACGTCGGTATGAACGCGTCACTTTTTGAGCCATCGGAGAATCGAGAATAATAGGAATATCGCTACTGAGTTGATGCTCAAAGATCAGGTGTTCGATATCAAACAGCAATTCCTGCGTTCTGCCGATACTAAATGCCGGAATTAGAATAACGCCACCGTCGAGCAGTGAACGATCAATGATTGCTTTGAGACGCTCAGCTCGCGTAGCAATATCATCATGTGTACTGGTGCCATAAGTGGATTCGATAAACAGATAGTCGGCTTGTCGTGGTGGCTTAGGATCGGGCAGTAGTGGTGTGTTACTTGGGCCTAAATCGCCAGAGAAGACTACCACCTCTTGGTTGGGTAACTTAATCTCGATATAGGCAGAACCTAAGATGTGCCCCGCAGGTTGAAAGCGAGCATACAGAGTATTTGGCCTATCATGATCCTTTCCGTTGTTTTGCTGTTTAGACGTGATTGGAAACCATTCCCCGTAAGGCTTGGGAGCAATTAACGAATGAATCTTTTTGAGTATCAGCTTCGACTGTTTATTGCTGAGTCCTTGCAGCTTTAAGCCATCCTCAATCATTAAAGGGGCAAGTTCAGCGGTGGCTTGCGTGCAATAAATCGGTTGGTTAAACCCACTGGCGAGTAACCAAGGTAATCGGCCAATATGATCAATGTGAGTATGGGTCAGCAGCAGAGCGTTGAGGTGAGATGTTTCAAATTCAATATCAAGAGGGCGAGTGTCCGCACCTTGAAGCTTTTTACCTTGAAGATCTAAACCTTGAAAAAGGCCACAATCGATGAGCACCGCTTGGCCTGAATCTCTTAATTCGTGACAAGATCCTGTGACAGTATGTTTGCCACCATGGTGAATCACTTCCATCGTTTGCTCCCATTGCTCTATAAAGCCGTTAACGCCTGTTTTTATTTTGCGGATAAGCGCCAGCAAGTAAAACAAGAACAATGAGAGTTGCGATCGTTGAGTGTCTTTTTAAGTAACTGAGCGATGACTCAGTGGTTTCGTTGCGAGTTAGTTCGTAGAAGAACGGTCTGAATCCAACTCTGGTTTTTGCTGCGCCTCTAAACGAGCCACTTCGGCATCAAGCTCTGCTATTTTCTCTGCCATGAGTGCGTGACAGCGATTGGCCAGCTCTCTTGCGTCGCTAAGCTTGTATCCGGATACATCGATAGGTTCCAGCATCTCGGTGATCACAATGCCATTATTGGCTCGATTCAAGTCGATCTTATTGTGCGTGGTGCTGGTACACATCGGGGTGATAGGCACACCAGCTTCGATTGCCATTCGGAAAGCGCCCGTTTTGAATGGCAATAGTCCACGCCCTTTACTACGGGTTCCTTCCGGGTAAACCCAAACAGACAGATCTCTCTGATGAATCGCTTCCGCCACTTGCTTGATGGTATCGCGTGCTTTGGACTTATCTTCGCGGTTAATCATGATGTTACCGGTGATCCAATACAGCAGGCCAAAGAAAGGCACGTACAACAAATCGCGCTTGCCCAATGAAACGGTGCGTGGTCTTAGCATTCCTGGATCGGTCACAAAATCCAATATGCTTTGGTGGTTAGAGATGTAGACGCTGTTTTCTGGTGTCGGGGCATTGTCTAGGCCGCGTTGCACCAGTTTTACACCGATGATCTTTTGGAGTTGGTTGAACCAACGACAGAAAACGTACACATGCTTGGGGTTCTTGGGGCTAAACAAGCAGTAAACAAAAGCACATAGAGTGGTGAAAATAATAAACACCGTAGCCAAAATAATACGAAGAACAGCAAGCACAATTCACTCCTTACTCACCGCAGATGGCAGTGATTAAATAGTTTTAGATGCTTGAAGTTTTCACTCTATTTAACCGAATTGCAACAATTAACTGTTATAGGGTTCTGTTTTTAGATCTTTATATAAAACAAGGACTAACAATGGGTGTTTGACACGATTATCGAGCTTACACGTGTTCACCAGTAGCGAGGCATGTTCACCAATACTGTTTATTTGGATCCAACTCTTCTACCCATTCAGGATCTTGACGCGACTCTAAATAGAGTTGTAGGCCGTTATAGGACATGAAAGCTGCAGGGCCGCCGAGGTGCTCGAAATAGTCAAAATACTCATCTTCGAGAGCACAAAGGTGGGCTAAATCTTTAACCTTGTTAGCCAGCGCCCACTGAATGGCAAATACAGGCGCTATTGAGCCTGAAATATTCACCTCTTCGACGTTTGGGTTAAACATTGAATTAGCTTGCTCAAGCAGTATCTCTTCTTGTTCAGACTCTTGTTGTAGTACCTCTTCGACGATCTCCGAGCGCTTGGTATTAGAGACATTCTTGTTCAGCTTGGTGATTCGCAGTGCGTAGCTAAACCTTTCTGATGAAACGATGTCGACAAGCTGCGACAACAGCTCTTTGTCTACGCCTGCTGCCTTGGTGAAATAGTCGATACATGAATTGATTGAGGCATAACGAGTACCGTCAAACTCAAAGCCACTGGTTTCGTCGTATACCTCAAGTGGGATGTCATCAACCGACAAAGGCCAGCCTTTATAATCGACGCGTTGTTTGGCGATTTGATACATCTTCCAAGCGCTGCGCCCAAACCCACCGAGCGTCGAACCCGAGAAATCAGAATCAATAAGCTCTTGCTCCGTCCAGTTCTCACCGATGCTAAGGTGCTTAGCGTACTTGTCTATCAGAGTGTGTTTTATCTGATCGCGCACTGACCAAATTGAGGTTAGATTCTTTGAATAGTTAATTCTCGCACACTCATTACAAGCCGGCAGTGCTATCGGTGAATGGCCTATCTTGGCAACAGCCTGCGCTGTCTTAGGGAATTCAACAAGGTTACTGGAAGGTTCACCACAAAACCAACAGGTGTGGCGCAGATTGAATGGGGTATCTATGTGCGAGTATGTGTTAACTGTCAATTTTGAACCATTTCTGAATTATCGAGGTAAAGGTAGTGAGTATTTACCTATGGGGAATGTCTTGTTATACCACTATAGCAACCAGCGTTTTATATTCTTTGGATTCGCTAGGGTTAATTGGTACTTTTTGGGAGCTGAAGAGAGCTTCTTAGTATCTACGCAGACATCCAAACGTTTGAGCAAATACTTAATCAATGCTCGTCGACAGTCAATTGTAAATGGCGCATCATGCATCCCGTAGTCGACTTTCACTATTTGCTGTTGTGCTGGTGAAAGGTGTGGATTTGGGATGATTTCGATTATCTCTTCTGTTGCCCAATCTTCATCGTCTTCGATGTTAATCTCTGATTGGTTGAGCAGCTCAGGCTCACCTCTAAATCGGCTCAATACAAAGTCTAAGAACATCCTTCTTTCTTCGCAATATGCCCTCACATGCCAGCGAAATCCATCAAATACGATAGTGTGCGGGACAATATTTCTGCCTCGCCCTTCAGGGTTATCCATTGATACATACTCTATATCAACTCTGCGTCTTTCTCGTGCCGCTTGAAGAAGTCTACGAACGATTATAGGGGCTATCTGCCTGTCTGGGACTGAAAGGACAATAGAGTCTGCGAACCCCAGATCTTTTAAATTAAAGCCGTCTACATGGTCACTGTTGTATTTGTGTAGTAGTGACAAATACTCATTCGGAGTGCCTTTTGTAAACTTTGGCGCAAAATGATCAGTAAGTCGGAAGCCTTTAATACTACGATCATGAACAAGTGGTGGAGCAGAGAAGTGCTCTTGATAAGCTTTGATGTCTCTAGAGGCTTGCTGTCGCTTAATGTTGAAAGAGTTACATAGGTGATTAGTCGTAACGCGACCCTCCCACAATGCAACAACTTCGATTAATTTGAAGCGCAGTAACTGATCCCACTTTATTGTCATAACAATTATCTAATGCCTGAAAATGATACATGTTGATGTGTACAGAATATACGTACATTTTTTACATGGGTATAGTACACACTCAACGGTTAAAATTGCGGAGTGTTACGTAACGCAATGTAAGCTAAATCATACTTTTCTAATACTAAACACAATATTTGTTTGTAAAGCGAGTAAGATAAACAATTTGCATATGGCGATGTTAGCTCATCCACTCATTCCATTTTTTTATGGTTATAAGTACCGTTACTTTTCCGTGTTTGATACTATTTATCTCCACAAAAAAAGTCCGTTTAATCAAATTTTGAAGAGATTCCTTTGAACTTAGAAAAAGCCCTCAGCATACTTTCTAAATCATCGCCCTACGCGGTAAGTACAGAAAGAGAGCAAAATCAAGATCTTCTGGCTGATTATAAAAGCCATGTGTACATCACCACAGACATCGAAGTGGACTTTAAAAAGTCGCTGCTGTCCTCTAAGAAAAGTGACATCATATTTTTGTGTGGCAGTAGCGGTGATGGTAAATCTGAGATTCTGACTCAGTACAGCCAGAAGCATAAAGCGACACATGAATTCCATCTGGATGCGACACACAGCTTTAACCCAAATCAGACGGCAATCAATGCGTTGGATGAGCGATTCTCACAGTTCAAAGGAAATGATAAGCCACTTGTTGTTGGCATTAATATCGGAATGTTAGGCAACTATGCTGAGGAAGGTGCTGAACAACATGATGATATTAAAGCTTCGATAAAAGCGTTCTTGGAAAACAAAACGGACGATATTCCAACGAACCATATTTTCTTAGATTTCGAGCAATACCCTAAATTTACTCTGGGCCATGAAGTTAGCACCTCTGACTTTGCAGCTAAGTTTCTCGCTCGCTTGACTGAGCCAACGCTAGATAATCCGTTTTACGCACTGTATGACAGTGAAGTGCAAAAACTAGGTCACAGCAAGCTCACGGCAAACTATGCGTTGCTAGGGCTAGAGTCAGTGCAGAAGAATATTATTTCTTTGCTACTGAAAGCTCGCTTAATCAAAGATCAGTTCCTAACGGCGCGAGCGCTTCTGGATTTTGTGTACCAGATCTTAGCGGGTGATGACTACCTGTTCGACAATCTATTCTCTGGCTCAGATAACGAGCTTTTAGAGCATATTCAAAGCTTTGACCCAAGTAACATTCACACTCGTAAAGTAGATGAGTTTGTTCTTCAGTTTGGTTTGGGAATTGAAAATGAAGGCTTTACACAACTTAAAGATCAGGTGAAAGCGCTCGGTGTATTTGATGTGCTCACTGCTGCTTCATACTTGCGTATGGTTTACTTGTTGAAAGACGAAGAGCAATTTGCAAATGACTATATCAATGAGCTGAAAGCAGACTTTGATAATTCGTTGGTCGATCAATACGCAAACATCTGGCTGCTTCACCGTGAGTTTGATGGTTCAGGAAAGCAGAAGAAAGAGTTGAATAAGTTTTATAAAGACACTCTCATTTCAGCTGTGCATCGCTACTGTAACCGCAATTCGCCATCACTTGATAAAGACCAATTCTTTGTCTCTGAATACAACGGCTTCAAAACAGCAGCTGAACTTGAAGTGAAACCTGATTTTTCATCGATTAAAACACAAGCGGTGGGCAAGATAGGCTCATTTAACGCTCATATTCGAGTTGACAACCATTCACTTCTGCCAATGCCGATAAGTATTAACTTGTTGGAGTTGTTGGAAAAAATCAACCAAGGGTACCGACCGAATAAGCATGACAAAAATGCGGTGCTTTTGTTGGATGAAGTAATAGAGCAGATCATCACGGTAGCGAACGAAAAGAATACTCTGTTTATTCTGAAAAACGACAAACGCTATAAGGTCGTGAATGAAGATGATGAATATTTCGAAGTGAGTGGTATTTAAGATGACTATGGATAAGTTTATAACCCCGTTTAGCCCTGAATTGCCAACTCAATCCGATAAAGTTTCGAGTATCAATAGTCTAAATAGCTATTTTCCTATTCGAACAAATGAAAAACCTTTTGATTGGGATACTGTTATTGGCTTGCTACTTCAAGGAGTGCTGCGAAAGAAAATTGGTAAGTACACAATTGACCGTTTTGAAGCAGATTGCCATGAACTGTTTGAAGAAAAACTAGGACAAGAAGAATTTTGGGAAGTTCTGCGTGAGATGTACTTTGAAAAGAAGGACGTCCTTAGAACTAGCCCGGAAATGCTGCTTTTCAAAGCTCACAAAGATGAGTGCTCTCCAGTTGATGAGCGTGTAGCAAGGATGTTTGCCAATCTATTGATGAACTTACAAGTTCAGAGTTTTAATACCAAGTCTAATTTTATTGAAAGAGAATTCCTGTCTGTTCTCAATGAGAAGTTAGAAGATGGCAAACTAGAGCCTCAGACTGAAGTTCCATACCTTCCAGGGTTAACGCGTGCTTTTCGTGAAGATTTTAAATTCTTATCTAAGCGCCCAAAGTATTTACAGGGTGAATTTGAGAACTTTCTTTCTTTTTATGCGTTCACATATACGGCTCAGCTAAGTTTATCACTACCTGACTGGCGAACAGGAAAAGAGCCTGTAGCAAAACCTCTTTACTTTATTATGGATCATGAGCGAGCAAGTAAAGAAAGGACACATATAAAAAATCATGGTTACCAGTTAATTAGCGAATCGTTCATTCGTATATTCCCAATGTTAACAATGCTAGAGATGCTTCAGCCTTGTAAAGGTGGTGAAGAAAAAGTAAAAGTTCCACTGTGGGAGATTTCACGCCGTATTCAGGATTCTAATCATGAGGGATTAGAAGATAGACTGAAGAAATTTGCTTATGCATTTAAAACTAAGCGCGGCTTGAATGTGGAAATGAAAGGTGCAAATTCAGCATTAGATTGGCTTGGCAATGCGCTTTATTTAGCTGAAGCACAGTTTAAGTCCGGTGGTAAAAAAGGATTGGATGAAAAGTATGCCACTTCTATAGAGAAAATTATGGCAGCCCCTTTTATTCAAAGCCGAGGCCGCAGCGGTCGAGTATTAGTACTTAACCAAGACTACGTAATCTTATTAACCAACCTAGTTGTTGGAGAAAAGGACAAACTCCGTTTCCACGAACTGATCACGGCCTTTGAGCAACGTGGCATTTTCGTTGATAAACAAACAGAACAAGAACTAATTAAATTCTATGAGCGCATCGGAAACGTAGAGCGCATGAGTGATAGTGGAGACGCAGTATATGTCCGTAAAACAATTTGAGACCTTTCTAGTAGAGCAGTTTTTAGCGGATGCTGAAACACATATTAAGGCAGGTTTCCGTTATCAGTTTAAGTCGCCAGACAATGAAAATAGCATGCGTTTGTATCAGGCGATGACGGCTCATTCTGAAAACAGTATTGATGCGACTAATGATATCAAGTTGCCATTCATTGAACTGTTAGGCTGCAAAATCGTACCTGTGATTCATAGCGAAAACCCAGCAGAGTTCGAAGGCTTCACTGAAAACTACATCTCTCACTTACGTGACGAAGTGGCGAGTCAATCAGGCTACTTAAAAGGTTGCGCACTAGTAGTGATCCACAACAGCTTGCTTGATACCTTGATAAATTCTGCAGAAGACTTGGCTCAAGTGGGACAGGTTTGGAGCGCATCAAAGATCAAAGCGGCAATGAAAGGGTTAATTGATCAGCAAGACAAAGGGCGCGATGTATCGAACTGTCTGCTTGATGACCAATTCGATGCCATTTTAGAAGATGGCGCAACCATGTTTGGTTTCGAGTCTCTATACAAAGCAGTTGAAGACGGTGACTTACGCTTCAATGAGTTGGGTATGTTTGAAGATCCACTTGTAGCTGAAATGAGTGGTAACCCTAAGCAAATTAAAAAACGCCTAGAAGATAACCGTGCGCTTTATGAAGAGCTATCTTTTGAAGTTGAACACTTTGGTGGTCAGCTTCAAGACCGCTTGAAATCATTCGGCGAGAAATTTATTAAAGAGAACTTCTCAGAAACGGATGCATGGAAAGACGTTGAGCTCGAAGCATTCCTACAAGAGAAAAAGCGCAATGCTCAGCAGCAACTTGTTCTTGAAGAGGAGCAAGCTAGCGATGGCATGGCAATCACTGCACGTAACCGTGCAGAGACCAAAGCGGGCATGCGTGACCGCCACTTAATCATCGAGTTAGATGAAGATGTAAATGAGTTTGAACTGAAGCTTCTCTTCCAGGGTGCGAGTAATCTTGATAAAAGCCAATTCAAAATTCAGCCAGCAAAAGCGCTGAATAACGAAGAAGTAATTGAAACACGTAACAGTTTTAAAACGACACGAGCTAGCTTGAAAGGTACGTATAAGCATGAGCCACTGTTCTTTAACTTGGCGTTGAAGCGTGAGAACAAATCTGAAGTCTATAATTTCCGTTGCCTAGTTATTCGTAAGGGCGAGTTCTATATTGAACCGTTCAAAAACATCTTCTTGGTAGAGCCTGCACCAGCGAAGCAGCGCTTAACTTTGAATATGGAAGAGAACAAGTTGCAAATCAGAGCCAACGAAGGCAGCGCATGTTCACTGCTTGATGCTAAGCAGGTTGTTGATGCAGCAGATTACGCCGTAGTGGATTTTGAAGCCTTAGCTAATGAAGCTGATGAAATTGACTTTGCAGTAAAATCTGGCGATAACCAGCTTAAGTTTAATGTGGAAGGTGCAGTAGCCACCGATTCATTGAGCTTACCTTTATTGATCAATAGAGGTCGTTATCACAAGCTTTTCAAAGATGAATATAACGGCGAGTTTTATTCTCAAAAAGGCAAAGTAGGCATCGATAATAGCGAGTTCGTTGTACCGGGTGTTCGTTTAAAGCTGCTTCGTTGGGAAGAAGATTTCATCAACCAAAAAGTTGTTTCTATTGCTGATTCGGGTGCGATTAAGCTCGATGACCTGCAAGCGATTGATGAGGCTATTCACTCTTCTTACGTTGAGCTTTTTGATTACCTAGAACAACGCCGCAGTACTCCTTCATTAGCATCTTGGGGCGATGAGTTTACAACACTTGTCCAAAATACAGTGGATGCTTGCTTAGCGTATTTTGAAGCGATCCCAACGGGTAGCATGCTGACCAAAGAGCAAAAATCAGCGTTGAAAATCGGTTTGGTACAATCTGAAGGTGAAGAGTACTACTCACCTTTCCACCCGCTGATTTTGGCGTATTACCTCAACCTAAGAAATGCGATTCGTAATGACAAGAGCTTTGCTCAGCTTCCTGATGTTACGTTTGAACGCTTGTCGCCAAAAGGTTTACTGCCATACGTTTACCATCCAAAACATGAGTTCTCTTATAACCAACAGGTCAAAGAGAACGCGTTCTGGATCAAGAGTGTACCTCAAGAGAAAAGCTCTCTTACTTTCGTTCGTAAGTTGGTAAAAGAGAAAATCGACGAGTTCCAAACGGCATTCAGCCAATTGTTCACTGGCTCCGAGAAGAGCATTATCGTTAATGCGGTGAACCAAGACAGCGCTGAAGAGTTATTTATGGGGCTGGTGGATTATGTCCGCAGTAACCAAGATCAGGCTGCGTCGATTCATATTAATCTGTATGACGACAAGTTAGCGTTTAATGCGTTTGACCGATTCGCAGAAACAGCCAATTACGATGAATTGAAAGAGTGGTTAGAGCTGAACAAGGGTAAAGTTCGTGAAGTTGCCGATACTATTATCGATATTCTTCGCACGCGCCTAACTTACAGCAAGTTCACGAATGCCCAAGCCGAAAAAGATGGTCAGTCTTATGCGCATCTTTCCTTTTTCCGTAATAACGACAAGGTCGATTGCTCAGACATTGCGATTGAAGATATGGCATCAGGCATAGCTTGTGACGGCCTACTAACGGGTGATGCTTCTGAAAGTAAATCTGGCTCGTACTTTACGGGCTTTGGATTGAAAGGTACGGATTACCAAGACTACCCACATTTGATGATGGCTAAATACGTCGGTGCTCTGTTAAAACCTGCACTCAAGCCGAATACTCAATATCACGGTGCAAACGCGGTTGCCCTTGCCGTAAGTGAAGACTTTAAAGGTTTACTTGAACGTTCGTACGACAGCTCTATCTGGACGACCATTATTGATCCTAAAGTGACGTTGGACTTCTTCCATAGTAATGAAGACGTGGTATTGATTCACTATTCAGATCAGTACACTAGCTCATCTAGTTACGATGCAATCACCGTTACTGCGCAACGCGATTTGTTTGAGAAAGTCATCAAGCAAGGTGATGGTGGCCAAATCAATGAGTTCAACGCGTTCAACGGTGATTGGCTGTTGAAAATGATGACCTGTGCGCCAACCATCAATAAAGAGCGCAAAGGCGTGATTGGTGCCTACAAGTTTGTGACTAGCCTAGTGCATGATTCAGACATTACATGGGTGCCGCTGTCTGTCGCCGAGATGATTCGTGTATCGGGTAATATTGGCCTGAAGATGTCTGACAGTGAATTTTCTCGTAATGTTCAAGGTTACAAGAAAGGCGAAATTTCTGACGATGTGTTGCTGGTTGGCTTCAAAGACCAAGACATGTATTTGTTACCTGTGGAAGTGAAAACGGGCTCGGTGCCGAATTACAACAAAGCCGTTAAACAGTCGAAAGAGCTACTACGTTACTTAAGCCAAGACTTACTAGGAAATGATGACCTAGCGAGCAAGCTTTACCGTGGCCTATTTATGCGCCAAGTATTGATGCAAGTTGATAAGTATCGCTTATACAAAGTTTTTGCTGATGATTACTTCGACACTTTGCTGGCAAACAAAGAAGAGTGGCTAAGAGGCGACTATTCACTTGGTCAAATTGCAGACTACCCAGAGGGCTTTGTGGTTAGCCACCTTGAAGGGGCTGGCTGTTTACAACCCGACTACCAAATGATGGAAGGGGTGTTAAAAGTCGACCTGCCGATGGGGCTACTTCCTGGCTTAGTGGAAACTCCGCTGCAAGAAGTGTTAAACGAATTAGATGTAGTGAAACTCTGCCATGTACCAAGTGAATATGTGTTGAATGGCGAAACTCACTTAGAAAAACTCGCTGAAACTGAACCTCAGCCAGTACTTGTGGAGTCTGATGAGGTGGAGACTACAGAATCAGTGCAGCCTGAACAGCCTGCTGTTGAAGAGCAAGTAGTGCCAGCAGTTGAGCCTATGAAGGTTGAGGCTAATAGCAACCTAAACGTGTTATTTGGCCACAATGCGTTAACACAAGCACCACTCAACTGGGAGCCAACTAATACTGCCAAATTCATGAATACCAATACCGGTATTATCGGCACAATGGGTACAGGTAAAACGCAGTTTACTAAGTCAGTGATCACTCAGCTTTACCGCAACCAAGCAGACAACGTAAACGGTGCGCCTATTGGTATGCTTATTTTCGACTACAAATCCGATTATGTAGACGATAAATTCCAACAAGCGACTGCAGGTAAGAAGTTTAACCTTCATAAACTGCCGTACAATCCACTGAGCTTGTTTGGTGATACACCAATGCTGCCAGTGCACACCGCACGTGGTTTCTCTGAAACCATGGGTAAAGCCTTTGGCTTAGGCCAAAAACAGCAACTGCGTTTGCGTAAGCTGGTGGGTGAAGCGTATGAGTTAGCGGGTATCCGCAAAGCGGATCCAAGCACTTGGTCAAAACCAGCTCCAACAATCTCACAAGTATGGGACTTGTTCATTGAGACAGACCCAGACGAAGATTCATTATACGCGGCACTTGAGAGCTTGTACGAGCTAGAGATCTTTGAAGACGACAATACCAAGTGCATGAGCCTTTATGACTTGGTTGATGGTATCACAGTAGTTGAGCTGGCGGGTTACCCATCAGAGATCCAAAACCTTGTAGTCGCACTTACATTAGATCTTTTCTACTCGCAAATGCAGAAGAAAGGTAAGCCTGAAGTACAAGGCGACTTCCGTCAAATCACCAAGATGATTTTGGTGGATGAAGCGGATAACTTCATGTCTCAGAACTTCCCAAGCTTACGTAAGATCTTAAAGGAAGGCCGCGAGTACGGGGTAGGTGTAATTCTTTCTACACAAGACATCACTCACTTCCAAACAGGCGAGAACGACTATTCAAGCTATGTACTTACTTGGGTCATCCACCGCGTCGCGAAGATTCGCCCACAAGAGCTAAAAGCTATGTTTGGTGTAAACGAAAAAGCAGAACAAGAGAAGCTGATGGAAACCATCAATAAGCTAGAGAAGCACTACAGCTTATACATTGATGGGGCGAAGAAGATACTCCCAATGAGAGATAGAGCATTTTGGGAGCTTCTTCAATAAACAACTGATTTTAAACGCCCTTTAGGGCGTTTTTTGTTATGCTATATCATAGTAATATAATGCAGATGCATATTAACTCGTAATTGGATCCGGGAGTTCCTCGCGTTTTAGTTAGATGGACTCTAGCCCATTAGGTAACTTAAATTTATAAAGTAATACGTTGTATATGAAAGTTAGTAAGAATAAATATCGGTATTCTTTCATTACAGGTTATTTAAGGTTGATGTGCTTACTAGTATTAACTACTGAGGTTGGTTAATGAATTGAAAAATGGGTAATAATAATGAATGACAAAAGAAGACCTTTAGAAGATGGTTACAAGTATGAGTTTAGTAGAAGTGGTGCATTTGGAATATTTGATACTGAGTCGACAATACCGATAGAATTTGTAATGACTTCTTTTACCATTAATGAACTTCCACACCTTAGTCTGGCTAGAGATTTGTACTCTGAATTGAATTTTGACTATTTAATTCAGAGGGATATTGATGAAGAGAGAGCTTTAAGTGAAATTAGTCAGTATATTTATACTGATGGAACAAAAAAGCAGAAGGAAATTATATTTCTTCCGCCTTTATTAGTGGCAGTAGTCGAGACTGATAATCAAGATAATATTGTAGAAACTTACCCTGACTCAGAGTATGAATTTATAAAAGATAAATTTGGTGGGACACATACGAGAGAATGGCCAGGAGTATTCAAAGTTGAAAACTATCCTGCAAAGAAGGGATTTGACTTAAATATTTTAGATAGTGACCTTGTTGATAAGTCGATACGAATTACATCCACTCAGGCAGAAATTTCTCTAAATTTGAGTCCAAAGCAAATGAAAGGAGCTAAATTAGTTGTTATTGATGGGCAGCACCGTCTATATGCCCTGAACTACTTAAGAAGAGAACATTACGAAAGCGTTAAAAATATTGTTTTACCGGTCTGTGTTGTGTACTCACCAAAATCAATAAAGTCATTGTCTTCTGATGGACAAGATATTCCAAATATCCAGAGCGTTATGCGAAGTTTATTTGTCGATGTTAACTCGACCGTTGAAAGAGTCAGTGGGCATTTTCTTACTTTATTAAAAGATGATTCTCTTGGTTCTGTTATTTGTAGAGATTTTTGTAATGAAGTTCTCAACTCTCCTAGTTTATCTAATGAAGGGTTAGGTTTAATTGAATGGAATACTAAAAATCACAAAGAATCATTGAATATAAGTCGGGAACATACCACAACTAGCATTGGAGTTTTGAACTCAGCATTTGAAGAGATGTTTAACAATAAATCTGGTATTCAACTGATTAATGAAATTCTTAAGATAGATGATAATATATCAGATTTTGACTTTGGGGTTGATGAGTATGAAAATAAAAAGCCTAAACCAGAAAAATTCCCTTTAGAATCTATCTCTATTAAACATAAATCCAAATTAACTGAATTAGTTAACGATAATATAACCAAGCATTTGGTAGAGATATTTTTTGAGTCTGAGTCTTATAAGGTTCTATATGATACATTTAAAGACTCATTAGATGAAGTTATTGAAAAAGCAATTTCGGAAAGGAAATCTATCTCTGACTCTGCATCTCTGGTAAAGAATAATATATTATTCAATGATCCGATAGATAGTTCTCAAAAGAAAGCAAGGGAACTTCGTTCGGAATTCTATAATGTATTACTTGCTAATAGAAAAGGGAAGGTTTCTGAAATTGTTAGAAGATCAATATTTCAGAAGTCAATAATAGAGTCTTGGTTTAAAATACTAGAAATTGTAGTCGCTTCTGGGTTTACGGTGAAAGAAGCAACTGAAATATTGATATTACTATTGGATTCAAGCTTGATTGACTGTGGTAGAAATTATGATTTCAGACAGCCTTATGTTCAAAATACTATATATAATGCTAATAAGCTTAAAGTAACAAAAGAAACAAGGAAGCAGCTATCAAGATTGATAATTTGCTCTTTGAATTCTCCTTCTATTTTAGCGAAAGTTAAGGGGATCGTTAGTGAGTCATGTGCTGAAAGGTTGTTAAATCTAGCTTCTAAAGAATTTAGTTCGTATGTAAACAGAATGACCTTAGATAAGAAGAAATACTTTGAGAAAAATTATAAAGTTAATTTTTCTGTTTCTTCATTCGATAGGGAAAAACTATTGCAATTAGAATCTGAAAGAGATGAAAAGTTGATTTTAGCATCAACAGCGTCTGAGAGAAGAAATGCAAATGAACCGTTTGATAAAGCTATTACAGAAGCTATTTCTACAGAATTAGATACTGCTTTGGATTCTTTACGTTCTTGCTTTGGTATTGAAGCTAGCGCACTAGTTTTTACTTCTGATGATGGTGAAGATGAATAGTAATTATCTAGTTGATATTAGGGAGGATGATAATGACAATGCAATGGTGGGTATGTGCTTATACTCACCTGTTATAATTGTATCCTCTAGAGAGTTATATGAACATGAACTACAATCTTTAACGGAATTGGAAATAGACTTTAGTTTAAGGGTTACTAATCAAAAGTATAGCGACGTGTTATTTCTGGAATCCTTGAAAGTTGAAAAATTAATGCCAGTTTGTGTGAACACGGGAAGATTGTTAAATTTAGAAATTGATATATATGACTTTCAGGGAAATAATTTTGGAACTCAAGCTAGGGTTCGATTGTTCAGGTTAAAGTCTATGGTAGCATCAAGTACACTATCTTCGACTTTGAAGTATAATTTAAGTAATTATATTAATTTTCTAGAAAACATCTCTACATATGATGAAAGATTTATATCTAAAGATGGTTTTTTTTTAGACGAGGAAGTTTGGAATCGAAAAGATGAAACGTATTTAGAAATGCTCAATTTAAATGAATTAGATAAAGTAAGATCTTTTTATCAAAGTTCAGTTTTCGATTATTACCTATGTACTAATACTTTTAAGGAAAGAAAGATTTCATGCCTGAATGATTTATTTAGCCTGAGAAATAATAGTGACTTAAGTCTGAAGCAGGTGGATGGCTATCCAATATCTATTAAACTATTGTCCTCGTTTTTTATTAAAGCTGCCGAGTTTAAATTGTCATCTAATGTTATTTCTAGTTCATTTATGTATGCTTTTAGAGCGTTAGAAGCGTACTGTGATGGTTTGCTGGTTTTTTTTGGAAGAGCTCGTATTGGTGATGCTTTAAATCGCCAAGGTGAAATATTTAAGCCTGATACTTTACTAGTTAACAACCGTTTTATTTCTGGTTTTGGTGGAAAGTGGTCTGAGATAAAAACTCAAGATGAGTTTAGTTCTATTGATCCCAATTTAATCAATGAATTGGAGAAAATTAAAGAGTTGAGAAATAATTTTGTGCTAACTCATGGAAATGTGAAGCTTACTAAGCAAATATCGAGGGCATCAATTGATATAATATCTAGTTTCATTTTGGCTTTTGAGAATGAAATAAATCAGCAAGCATCAAAATGGTATAATATTTCTCATCGACTTGATGAATTTTTGTCGATTGATGTATTTGACGAAATTTCATATTTTTGCGATGAACAAAACTTCTAACAATAGGGCTTGCAGAGGAAGCCCTATTGTTGCTTAAAAAATCAAGCAATCTTAGTTGCTAAGGCTGATATTAATTTGTGATTACGCACAGAAGCAATCCCATCTTCAACATGTGCTGCCCAAGCTTGTTGGCATTCTTTACTATCAAGCTCTGGGTAGTACATTTTCAGCATTAGCTCAGTCACATCACTAGTCTCACCGAGCCAAGTGTACTTATCTAGTACAAGTGAACCATCTAACTTGGCTTCTTGGCCTTGGTATCGAAAGTCACTTTCAATAGAGCGGAAGAAAGCGATACGTGCCGAAACGTTTGGAGTGATTCCAGTATAGCCCTTCAATTTTTTAAGCTGTTCTTCAGTAGAGCGAGTTAAGTTCATGCGGTTAGGTAGCATTACACTGCCTCCTTAATCGATTCTTTCCAGAAGTAACCTTCTTTTAACGTTGAAGATTTGGTTGTACCGTCGAAACAGATTTCGTAAGTACGTGCAAGATCGTCTTGGATGAGGCTTGTGTAGTTTCTGTCGATCTCGGTATCCGTTGATAAAATAACGACTTGATGACTTGCTGTAGGGAAGTAGTTCTCAACCAGTTTGTCGCGGTGGTGTGAATCTAGTCGGCCTAATGGTGTATCAATGATGATTGGCAGCTTACGACCAGATGTACGACCAAGAGCCTCTAGAATCGAGATTGCGTAGATCTGCTTCTCACCAGCAGACATCGCCTTACGGTTGATCTTAATACCGTGTTCATCAACTAACTCAACATCGAATGTTGCTGGGTTGATTGAGGCTGTGAGTTGTAAATCTTCCTTACGAGCAAGCTTTTTGTATGACTGAACGAACTCATTTTCTAACTGGTTCACACGCGATTTAGTTAGCTGTTCACCAAACTTATCTAGCAATAAGATTGAGTTTTGCGCATTACTAATACTTTGATCTTTGTTCGATTGGTCTTTGTGCTTATCGTGCAGCTTTTGAATTTGACGTGCTGTTTCTAAAGCTAGTCGAAGTTCTCGCTTAGCCTTTTCCAGTAAATCATGATATTCGATAATCAGTTTT
Source organism: Vibrio sp. 10N.222.51.C5 (assembly GCF_041474575.1). Lineage (NCBI taxonomy): Bacteria > Pseudomonadati > Pseudomonadota > Gammaproteobacteria > Vibrionales > Vibrionaceae > Vibrio > Vibrio sp. 10N.222.51.C5. The sequence continues at coordinate 124,046 of NZ_JBFRUJ010000005.1, read as the reverse complement.
TCTTTTTTCTTATCTAATGCGCGGACATCTGCAAACAACTCTTGCACTTGCTCTTGTTCGGGAGCTCGCGCGATATTATTTGAAGCATTGTCGATCTCGTCTTCAACTTTTTGAAGACGTATTCGTGCCTTATCAAAACGAGAAAAAGAATCTTGCGAAAGGTTTGATAACTGGTAATCGATGGTGTTCGACTGACGGTCTGAAATATCTAGAAGTAGATCAGTAGAATCAAATTCACCTACATGAGCTTTAAAGCTGTCTGCGATTGCATTTTGCGCCATCTCAGTATCAAAACTTGGGTATTTTGAGCATAGGGTTTCTAAGAATGAATCTAGCTCATTACCAAAGTTTTGCTTCTTCTTAACCTGCTGCTCTTGCTTGATTTGAGTTTGCAGTCTTTGCATTGCCTTTGGAGCAAGTGAAAATGGAAGGTTGGTTTCCATCTCCATACGGATCTGTTTCTCAAGCTCCACTTTTTCTTTCAGCAAGCTTTCAACTTTTAGTTGTTCATCTTCTCTGGTTTTTGCCCAAGCTCCACCATTTTGTGCAAGCTTGTTTTCCAAAATTTGGATATCAGAATTAGTATGGATAATCTGCTTATAGACTTCGTTTTCAGCTTCGAAGCGGAGTTTGTCTGATTCTCTTTCATGTCTAATACGAATATCTTCGAGATTATCCATCTCTTCTTTTAGAGACTGACTTAAAGCGCCTGCTCCCTGTTTTTTTAAGAAGATGTTCAGATCGCTTTTAAGCTTAGCTATGACATCTAACCCTAGTAGTCGGCGAACTGCGGTTTTTAAAACTGTTCCGGATTCGTCTTCAGCTAGCTCTGCGATTTTCTCACCGTCAAAGAAGAATAAGTCAGCGATGCCTGTTGGAATCAGTTCATTAAGAAAACCTTGGCACTGTTCGTAATTGAGTTCTGGAATTTGGATACCATCTTTCTCAAGGCAAAGGTTGTCTTTCTTGCCTCGTTTCCAGCCGCGAATTACTTTATAGGTGTTTTCTTCGCCGTTCTGGCTGTATTTGAACTCAAGCTCGATCGATGCATTATCTTGAACACCACCATGGCCGACACCTTTGTGAATCAGTTCCGATAAAGCGTCAACGTAGTCACCATTTGAAAGTAATTGACTAAATGATTGACGCCCGAAAAGCGCTAAGCGAACGGCTGTTAGTATTGATGTTTTACCGGCACCGTTTAAGCCGCCAAATAAAATAATAGGTCGTTCGGTCCCTTCGATAGGGCCACTTTTACTTAAACGAGCTGGAGCAGGGCGCAAGTCAATTTCGTGCACACCGCGAAACACGCGAAAGTTGTTTAAAGTTAGTTTTGTAATCAACATTTCAGTATTTAAAACTCTTTTTGAAGCTGTTTATCTAGGTCAGCAAGCTGTTCGTTATAGCGCTCAATTTCTTGTTGGTGAATATCAAACTCGGCTTTGCTTTGCAGTGAAGCATGCTTTTGTTTGATCTCTTCCAAGCTTCCCCAGTCTCGTTTCAATAGCGATGCGATTTTGTTCGAGATACCACTACGACGGCTTAAACCTTCCATAGAGACCTCTAGCTCGATGAGCTTCATGATCATTTCAGGTTCGACATCGAAATTATTGCAAAGCTCATGGATTAGCTGTGCGTCATCTTTACCAAAACTTGCGTTATCGTCATACACCCAATCAAGGTCGTAGCCATAAACGTTTTTAAAAATAGTTGGTAGAGAGTCATCCCAATCCGGCTCATTTGGATCATGGATCCATTCTTGGCGAATAGCATGCAGCTCTGGCACGGTGATTAACTCAATCTCTCGGCCTTCAGCTTTAAATTTATTATCTAGCTCTAGTAATTCACGGAGCCATTGGCGGCGGTATTTAAGCCAGTAAGGACCTGGGACGTGCTTACGTTCGCTAGCAATATCTTCGCCTTCTTTTGCGTATTGGTAACTTACGCGACCGGTACGACGTTTATGGTTTCTGAACTCTGCTTTGTTAGCAGGATCTGTCGTCATTGCTAACTTATTGCGGAACTCAAGAAGAGGTGCCATCCACTCTTCGCCGTTTTGGATAAGGCTTTCCATCGCTCGGTCTTTGGTTACTACGGTACATGTCCAGCAACCAAAACGAGAGTTACCACAAGAGGGGGTAGTTTCGTCAATCACCATTGGGCATTCACCTTGGCCTGAAGAGTCTTTATATAGATTCCAAAGTACTAGGTTTTTACCGCCCCATGGGTTTTCCCATTCTAGGTCATAGTCATCTTTCCAGATGTTTCTTGTACCTAGTGGCGTTTCTTTTGTCTCTAGGTGACATAAACGCAAGATCTTCCAAACATCGTCAACAGCCCATGTATCAATAGGGGTGTAAATGAATGCATTGGCTAGCGTTGTATGACGAGCTAGACGAGAGCCATCAATTTTGTGTTTAGCGATAACCTGAGCACGCGAGGCACTTTCTTGGCTACGTGAACCCAATACAACAATCACCTCATCAAATTGAGATACTTTGCTTTTAATGAAGTCACTAACTGGATCGATCTTCATTCGCTCTGTACACCAGCGAAATGAACGTGTCGGTGCTGGGTAGCCTTTACCAAGAAGACTTGACCAGAACGTTTGGTCTGACTCTGGTACAACTTTGTGACAGCTGATTGGCAAGTCGTCGCGCTTGGCTCCTTTTTGTATCGCAGCTAAGGAGTCTTTAATGTGGTTAACAACAACAGGTGTCTCGACCAGTGTGTCTGATGAAACAACAAATACGGGTTTGTGGCGTTGTTCTTTTTCTAGGCCAAGTAGTGCCATATAGATTAAAGACATGATAGCGGAGGAGTCTTTACCACCACTGTAGCCAATCACCCATGGGCGGTTGTCTGCACAATAGACGCGTTGAACGTCAGCAACATAGTAGCTGAGTTTGTTATTTGCGAACTCTTCAGCGTTGATGAATTCTTGGTATTCTTCGGCGAGATCTTCTGCCAATTTTAGCTCGTGTATCATGATAACTGCTTCTCTAGAGCTTTTTCTTCTGGGGTTAGTGGTAACCCCAGTTCAATTTTAAGTGCGTTTGCCGTGAGCTGAATATTGATGTTTGATTTACTCAACTTGCCGTGGTTCATGCTACGCTTTATCCATTCAGGGTTGGTTTTCAACCAATTAACTTTCCCTAGTAACTGGAGCTTTTCTTTCCATTGTTTTGGCTCTTGGCACAACAGGTGTTTACCCAAGACGCCAATCGCATGCAGCCCGACACCATGTGCGTGGATGTATTCTTGGCGAAGCTGTGCAGGAGATACTTGTTTGTCGATCACCATTTGCCAATCTTTAATATGGCGAGTGACCTCTTCCCAAAACTCAGCAGCTAACTGCTTCTCTTCTTCAGTGAAACCATCTTTAGGGCCTTTACTTAAAAGTGCTCGTGTTGATTGTTTAATACTGCTTAAAGTAAATAGCTTGTTCGACTTTGGACTGATGTTGGACTTTTCCATTTCAGTCATTCCGGTGAAGGGCTTCACTTTAGCTGCTAATTCACGCGCTAATTCAGAGCTTTCATCTCGGTGATCGTAGAGAGTGCCAAGAGATGGACTGGGTTTTACTGCGTATTTGTTTAAGTCAGCAAACATTTGTTGGCTTCTACCTAAACCTTCATCGATGAAGAACAATACTGGAATGTTGTCTTGCCCAAGGTCTGGATTCTCTCTTAGTGCTTCTTCTATCGCTTTACGACGGTGTTGGCCATCGTTAATTAGAATCTGCGCATCCATTGGGATTTGAAGTGTACCTAAATTAGGCGCACCTTCATGATCGTGGAAAGATATATCAACTCCAACCGATGCTGTTAATGCTGAGAATACGTATTCTTTAGGGTTGTCGAGTAGGTATCTGACCATTTCAGGTATGCGAGTCTTGTTTAATGTTCTTTGAGCTCTAAGCTCTGGTGGAACATCATCTTCGTTATAACTGAAAATCTTCGGGATGATTCGAAGAGGGCATGTCGCAATGTAAAATGGACGTCCTGCTTGAATACCTCTGACAGCTGGAAATGAATAGCAATAGCCTGAATCTTGATTTTGCATAGTGAACTCTAAGTTATGTTATTTGCCTATGACATAAACCATAGTTGGTGTGTCATATTTTGACAAACTAAGCTTTTAGTTTGTTATGCTTTAGTCTTATCTATGCGAATTATTACATAGGTATGCCAAAATAGGCTGAATATTTTACAGGTATGTAGGTCAGAATTCTATGGTAACGATAGGTTTTTATCGTACTAAAAAATCGCTATTTTGAACTTATTGTAAACCCTTTGATTTCTTTGTGTTCCTTCCCTAAAAGCACCTCAAATTCTGTTCTTATCATCTGTGTTTCTTCGGTTGGTTCAAACTCCATGAGCTTTGCTAACCGTTTATCAAAACTCTGTTGTTTCTTGTAGTCCTCGTGCTCGGCTGACATGTAAAGGTGCTTATTCAGGAGTGGTGGCCTGCGATCTTCATTAACGTAATCGAAGAAGTCGATATCTTGTTCTGCCATCTTTATCTTTATGCGTTCTACTAAGAAGGGAACCGATTTATCGAAATCATCATAGGCGGTGAGGGTAAGTTTTCCGGATGTGATATGAATTTTAATTAGGTCTATTTCTTCATCCAGTTCGCCATACATTTGCAACCCTGCACCAACGTATACTCGCAGCAGCAATGGCAAATCATCAATAAAGTCTCGGTGTAGAATCAATGAATGTCCTTCATTGAGAAGGCTGGCTGGTAACTGGTGATGTGCTTTCTGGCATTGCTGATGAATTAAGTCGGTGTCTGCAATCGCGAACAGTAATTCTGCAGCCAGGTTGATCGCGGTTTTGTAGTCATCAAACAAGGCTTTGATGTCGCGCTTTAGCGGCTCTGGTTGCTGCGTATAGGGTTTTCTTTTCTCAAACAGTCCCATAGTAAAATAGAGGAGAAGATCTTCTTTTCGGCTCTTTTCTGCTTGTTCAAACTCTTTGGTATCAAACATCTCTTGCAGTAAGTTAAAGGTTTTTCTGTGTGAGCCTATTAACTCTCGAATTTTGTCAGATTGTTCAAATTCATCATTGGCAGGAATACGCCCTAGCTCTAAGCAGGTGTTCCAAAAGTCATTAAACAAGTCTTGATGCTGGGTAATAAGCAGTTTGGCTTTGTCTTTGGCTTCAATAGGCTCTGGCGAAGTCAGTTGCTGCCATTTATGGTGGCGTTTGTATTTACTCTGCAGGTACTGTTGCTCTTCCAATTTGTCTTTGAAGATATAGAAAATACCAGGCGCGACGGTAATGGCGTCTTCTTGTAGGCTTCTCTCTATGTACGCTTTGATCTCTGATTGCGCATAGTATTTTTGGAAGGTGTTACGAGAGGTGATGACCCCATCCTTATAAGGCTTGAACTGAGCAATGTAGTTTTCGTTGGCCAGCATGACAGAAACCACCAGAAATTTATCTGCTAGCTCCCATGCGCCTAGTAGGGCATCGAGTCTTTCATCTTGATCTTCTATTACGTTAAGAACAAACCCTATGTTTACGATATCAGAATTGGATTTGTCGTTGTCGGGTTGAAAGTTCGGATCCCAACCCAGAGCGTCGAGGCCATGTGCTTCGAGCTCTCTTAAATCGTCTCCGCGGCCGCAGCCGTAATCGAAAATTGAGTGCTCGCCTTTTAAGTAACCATGTTTAACGAGAGTCTTCATTGGTGCAGAGAGTTCATGGCGCACGATGGCAGTTCTGTGCCTATCAATCCCTGCCTCTTCTTGCGTTGTCATAGAGGAGCATCGGAATAGTCGACCATCGACAAGCTCGTAACCATGGCGTGCTATTAGGTTTTCCCAAGAACGTTTAAAACCAATCAAACGGCTGTTTTCGTACAGGCCTGCATTCTCGCCTTCTTGTGTGAGTGAAACAAAGTGCTCGTAATATTCACTTGTTGGCAAAACCATGGTTTCTTTTCTATGTAAGATCGGTGGGTTTTCAGATTCGCGATAGCCTGTAATTTTGTGGCTTAGCTTAGAGAGGTCTACATTGAGGCTTTGTTCTAATGCGGGATAGGAATCAGTATAAAAATCAGGGTAATGAAGAAGAGATAAACGGAACTCTTTTTTAAACAGCTTAACGAGGTTCCAGTCTTCTTCATCTAAGTTAACGGCTTTTGCTACGGCGGGAATGAACTGTGTTAATACTTTAGGCAATGCGCTGAATGCGTCTTTATGAAGATAAATGGCATCGGGAAGTTGTTTTCCAACTTTTATTTGAGAGGTAAGTTCAGCAAATAGCTCTTCGTTCATTCCTATTCCTTAGGTGTTTTTGAAGATTATAAATCATCAAACAATGCCTGTGTGGCGCTGCCTTTTGCACTTTTTGTGTTTACGCGAAGCCCATCACTTCGGCGTTGTCGGATAAGGGCATATTTTGAATTATCTGTCCCAACGCTAATATGCAGCGGTTTATCTTTGCCATAAAAATAGAGGCGGTCGAATTCTAAATGTGTACAGATAAATCGAGCGACCTCATCCATACGTTGCTCATACCCTTCAACATAAATATCACACGCAGCCCCATTTCGCTTACAGATACGGCTATCCCGGGAGTTGAGTTCCATAGAGGCATGTTGGTCAATATCTGGCGCCATATCTCCAGGGCTATTTTTCAATACCCACCTCAAAAGAGGATGGCTTGTATAACCATAGGTCACCGTTACTTCTCCCAGTGAGCGTTCGATAGGCTGTAAAATTTGAACCGTTAAACACTGAAGCTCAGTGGCAGAAAGTTTATTAACCTTGTTGTCTCCTAAGTAATTAGGGTGCCTAGACTTATGCCAATCAATAAGCTTGTGGTGCATATTCTGTCCTTAGGATTCTTGCTTCCTACTATATTTAACGAACGACGACAGCAAAATCAATGCAATTCGGGGGCTATGTATGTTGTTCATTCTCGCTTTACTCTGCATTTTCTTATTGGGATATCTAGCCCAAACCACAGGCCTCTGTATGGTGAGAGGAATAAAAGAGGCGATAAAAGGCTCACCAATGTTCATCGTCGCGATTGTTTTTAGTGGATCGCTAGCTTGGGTCTCCATGGGATTGGGCTCAGTGATTGAGGGGCGCCAGCTGTCTACGGCTTTTTGGCCGAGTTTGTTCTCACTGCTTGGTGGCTTTCTATTTGGTATTGGCGCGGCAATCAATAGCGGCTGTGGGGTGTCTACAGTGAGTAGATTAGCTCGCGGCGAAGTGGTTATGTTGGCGACGATATTAGGGTGGTTTGTTGCATGGCTGGTGTTTGCTCCAGTTTTACCTTCGGAGTTGAAAGGTTCTAGGTTGGTACTGTCCGATTTTTCCAGATACGTATTCCTTGGAAGTATCTCGCTCACAATTGTAGTGAGCTGTTACTTTATGAACTCGGTTAATCGTAAGCTGTGGTTTTCGATGCTGGGTATTGGCTTAACGGCAGGTTTTGTATTCCTTTATGAACCACACTGGACGCCAAGTGGGTTGCTGAAATCTATAGGGACTTCTCTTTGGCACGGTAAAACCGAAGATTGGCCAAGTAGTGAGCGTTTTATCTTGATGATCTCTCTGTTAGTTGGAATGGTTAGCGCCGCGTTATTTACTGGGTCGTTTTCACTGAGGTTAAGCCCTATACGTCGATTGGGTAAACATTTGGTTGCTGGTGTGCTTATGGGGCTTGGCGCTGTGATGGCTGGTGGAGGGAACGATACTCAACTGTTAGTGGCGATGCCTGTACTTTCTCTGGCGGGTGTTTTTTCTGTGTTAAGTATCATTGTTGGCATATATACCGGAGTTAAGTTGATTCAAAGTCGATAGTTAGCGACAGTACAAGCTAGTGTAAGTTTGCAATTTGAGAACATAATGAAATACATCGGAATTGATGGCTGCAAGGCGGGGTGGATCGCTTGGATTGTCTCTGGCAATGAGCTACCTACGTTCAAAGTGGTAAACACGCTCGATGAGTTAGTCGATGAACTTGCAGGTTCGACGACGTTAATCGATATGCCGATTGGTTTTAGCGATTCACAGACTCCGAATAGATTATGCGACAAAGCAGCAAGGCGTTTTCTTACCAGCAAACGTGGATCTTCGGTGTTTCCGGTACCGTGTCGTGAGGCGGTTTATCAAACCGATTACATTGCGGCGTGCAGTGCAAATGTGGAGCAGCTTGATAAGAAGTTTTCTAAACAGACTTGGGGAGTTGTGCCCAAGATTCGCGAGCTTGATGAGCTCATTGAAACTCATCCCAATCTTTCTATCAGGGAATCACATCCTGAAGTGGTGTTTGCAGCATTGAAAGACGAACCGCTGACGTTTTCAAAACGAACGCAAGAAGGCAAAGAGGAACGGCTTTCTATTATTCAGCAGCTATCCCCTCAATGGTGTGACCGCTTGTCGTTGGCCATTTCAAATACCAAACGTAAAGACGCCGCGATAGACGATATTTACGATGCGTTCGTACTTATGTTAGTTGCCTATTACGCTCCGCAATTATCGACCTTACCTGAACTTTCTGATGTTGGTGGAGAAGCTGACAAGGATCAGAACGGACGAGTTCGAGAGATTGTCTATTGGGACAAAACGCGCTAACAAAGCGTGCGCTCAACTTGGCTTAATATGTTAATTTCTAATCCCTGCTACTTTTCACTCTTACTATTATTGAGTCTTTGATATGAAACGTTTTATTGTCGGTTGGCTGGCTACTGTGCTCAGTGCTGCGAGTTATGCCCAAGTCGCTCCTATATCTCAATGGCAATGTGACATGATGAAAAAGAACAATGTCTTGAGTAGCGGTGCCCCCGTTGGTTGCGAGCGGTTATCCAAAGTGGATTTCGATTTCATTAACTTTAAAGGGGAAACGCAACAGGGCAATATGATCGTGCTTGATGTTGTTGCGCCTTCTGTTGGGCAAATTTTTTCAGAGCTAAAACTGCGTAATTTCCCTCTTCATTCTGCACGTCTTATGCGTGAGTTTAAAGGTGACGATAATGCATCGATGGACGCTAACAACAGCAGTGCGTTTAACGCTCGTCCTATTACAGGCGGAGGTGGTTGGTCGAAACATGCTTATGGCGTGGCGATAGACATCAACCCAGTTCAAAACCCTTTCTTAGAGTTCGATAGCAACGGAACAATCACGGTAAAGCCTTCACAATCTGCGACTCGTTATGTGAACCGTACTCGTTTTCGTGCTCGTGATGAAATTGAACGCCGCGGCATGGCTGAAGATGTGGTGGAGCTGTTTGCCCATCACGGATTTATGATCTGGGGAGGGGATTGGAATAGCCCAATCGATACTCAGCATTTTGAGGTTGGATCAAGAAAGTTCGTTAACCAACTGCTCTCTAAACCACAACCTGAAGCCGAGGTGTTATTTGAGCGCTACGTCAAATCTTATCGACAGTGCTATCTCAAAAATAAAGGTGAGGACGCAGAAAAAGCTCGAGCTATCTGTGCAAAGAAAACAGTCGGGACTTTTTAGTGCTATGTTTATCTAGAACCGTTTGTGTTTTAGCAAGTTAAACTCGCTTCAGGTGTGTTTTGAATAGCTAAGGTCAGCGCTCGTCGTTGGCCTTTTTTGTATTCATTTCTTCAATAGAACACCGAGCATTGAAAAGGTTATTGGGTATCCATTAGTCAATAATCGATAAGCGAATGCAGCGCAAAGTCATCGGTTTGTCATTTAAAAATTCATAGCGTTAACGTTATGTGAGAACCATTGCTGGTGGGGGAACTCTTCGCTGAAACGCCAGTATTATTAGTGAACTGATCACAACGGACCAACTAATGAAAAAGATACCTTTGGCTCTAACTCTTTTAAGCACTCTACTTTTTTCACAATACACTTTGGCTACAGATACTTCACACACCACTCAAAATCCTACTTACGAACTCGATGGTAAGTCGGTATTAGGCCGCACTGAGAACGTGTACCTATCTAGCGTTCAAGGGTTAAAAGACGTTCCTTTCATTGGTAAAATTGATACTGGTGCGGAAACCACTTCTATGCATGCTGAAGACATTCATGTGAAGAGCTCTAATGCTGACTACCAAAACCTCAAAGACAAAGAGTTGATGGCGGCGTTAACCGAAGACCTGTTGAATAATTCCGATGTTGATTATGATGATTGGGATGGCAGCACCTTTGCAAAATATGAAGCTGTGGTGTCTTTTAAGGTTCAAAACCCGCGGACGGGAGACATGGTATTAATCGAAGCGCCTTTAGAGCGTGTCAGCATGATACGCAGCCGCACCAGCAGCACGCCTTTGCTTCGCCCTACCGTAAAAATGTCGCTCACCATTGCAGACCAAGAGCTAAAAACCGACGTTAACCTGACCGACAGAAGCCACTTCTCTGCGCCAGTGCTGATTGGTAAAACCTTCCTTGCGGATAACGCGCTGGTGTTTGCAGGTTATGACTATTTACAAGAGCAAGAGAACGCGACCGTTGTTGGCCGAAAAGAGGTGGTGTCTATCTCTGGAATGGCGATGAACGCGACCTTCTCATTAAAAAATCGCTACAGCATCCTTCATGCAAAAGACATCGATATAGATAAGAAGAACAGTGAAGTGACGTTTGATATGTTCGACAACGACGGCAAGCAAAAAGAGATGACATTGCCGTTGGTTCGTATGTTAAGCGTGAGCGGTAAGAAGAGACCTTTGGTGTATGTGCCTGTTCAACTCGATGAAAACACAACTAAAGACGTTCTGGTGTACCTACGTGAGCGCTCGAGTAGTGAATCGCAGTTGAGATTTGGAACCAACACCGCCAGCGAACTCTTCATGATTGACACCAGTGCTGAGAATATTTTATTAGAAGGTTCAGAGAACTTTAGTGATGTGGCTGAGTCTGGTGAGCCTATGATTATCTCGCCGGAAGAGGACATCACCCTAGATGACTTCCCGCTTAAGGCTGTGGCTTCTTTCACTGTCAATACACCTTTGCTGAAGGTCGACAGTTTTGAAATGACAGGTAAAGGCAAAGATGCTTCCGTTGAATTTTATCTTACGGATGTAAATGGTGAGAAGCAGAAGGTGACCAAGCCAATTATTAAGAAGCTTAAAGTCGGGGATGATACTCGCCCTGTTGTAAGTGGTGAGTTTGCGGTGTCTGGAAAAGTGCGTACGCAAGAGTTCGCCATCGACGTGCTCAATACAAATGAGAAAGAAGCGTACTTTATTTTAGGCAAGAAGATGGCAAAAGAGGGCGTTTACGTTAATACGCGTTCTGATTACCTTCTGAAAGCCGAACCACTGTTTAAAGTTGGGCATATTGAAGTAGTAGAAGTGAACGGCATGAAGTTCCCGGCCAAGCTCGACACTGGTGCGGATGTAAGCTCAATGAACGCAGTCAACATCAAACGATTTAAGAAAGATGGCCAAGACATGGTGAGCTTTACCTATCAAAACAACCAAGGCGATAAGCAAGATTTCACCAAGCCAGTGATTGATGTAATGCGTATCAAAGCCAAGAAAGGCGAGAAGGTGAACATTCGCCCTGTGGTAGAAATGAAGGTTAAGCTCGGAGACCTAGAGAAAGAGGTGAGGGTAAACCTTCAAGACCGTTCTCGCTTCGAATACAGCATGATCCTAGGTAAGAACTTCTTGAAGCACGGCGCAGTAGTGAGCAGCGATGAAGATTACTTGTTAGGTGATATGGAGTAACCCCTAAACTTATCTAAGTTCGTAGCAGAACAGATCTAAACAGCCACACATTTCAGTATTGGGATGTGTGGCTTTTTGTTGATTGTTAATTGTTGCCGTGACAATATTTCAAGTAATCGTTTGTTTTTACTCAAGAGACAGATCGACTAGACTACAATGAAGTGGAATTCACTTTAATTTTTAAAACATCGTATTCGGCAGGCGAGTAAATCGTGCTGTCGGATCGAGAGAGAGAGCATGTCAAAAGCAGAAAAATCTTCGCGTAAGCTTAGTTTAATTATTATTTCGGTTATTTTAGTAGTGTGGCTTTACAGTTTGTGGGCCGACCGCGTCACACCAATGACGGGGATCGCCCGTGTTCACTCTTATATTGTGCGTATTGCTCCTGAAGTTTCTGGCAATATCACGTCTGTGCAAACTGAAAATAATCAGGTCGTTGAAACGAACCAAGTGTTGTTTGAAATTGATGCTCGAAACTATCAGATCAGTTTGCGTTCCGCTGAAGCGAATCTTGCTCAAGTAGGCCAAAATATTGGCGCAAGCACAGCGGCGGTTAACGTTGCACAAGCGAAAGTGACCGAGGCGGTTGCGGCTCGGGATAATTCTCGAGAGCAAGCGAGTCGAGTGAGTGAACTCGCCAGTAAAGGGCTGGTTAGCCGCTCTGAATTAGACAACGCCATAGAGAATCGTGATCGTGCTGAAGCGTCATTGAAAGCCGCAGAAGCCTCTTTGGTTCAGGCAAAACAAGCGTTAGGGCCAGAAGGGAGTGATAATCCACAAGTGTTGGCGGCGATTGCAGCCCTTGAGCAGGCTCAGCTCAACTTACAGAAAACCCAAGTGATGGCTCCTTCTCATGGCGTGGTGAGTAACCTACAACTGACGGTAGGCCAGCGAGCAACCGCAGGCTCACCTGTTTTGACCTTTGTTGATCCGCGAGAGGTGTGGATATCTGCGTTATACAGAGAAAACTCGCTAGAGCATATACAAGTCGGGCAAAGAGTTGAGATCGTATTGGATGCGTTACCGGGGCGAGTGCTATACGGCACGGTTGATAGCATTGGTTGGGGAACGGGTGGCAGCAATAGCACTGACCAAGAGACTGGCTTTTTAAATTCAGACACCAATTCTATTGCCGCGCAGCGCTACCCAGTCAATATTGTGTTTGATCATGGTGAGGTTCCAAGCAACATTCGTTTTGGTTCACAAGCCACAGTGGCTGTCATGACAGAGCAAAGTACCCCAGGTGAGTGGCTTGCTCAGCTTTGGATGAGAATTCTAAGCGTGTGGACTTATGTTTCATAGCTCAGCTAACTCCATTATTCGATTGGTGTTACTGCCGCTTTCGCTATTGTTCTACCATCAACAAAGTGGGCAGATGCTCGCTGTTTTGTCGCCCATATTTGTTGTGATGTTCATGACATTGATGCCATCCAAACCACCGATTAATTTAATATTAAAGGTGATTGTTGCATTAATCTTAATCAGCTTTGGTGTGGTGTTTTTTGGTAGTGTATTGGTCGACTCGCCAACCGGTTTTGTCCTCTATTGCTGGCTATTGCTGTTCTGGAGTTATCAGCGTAGCCATCAGAATACAAAAGATATCATCGCGACACTGACCATTATCGTGGTCATCGTGATGGTGGTGGTCAACAAGCAGATGCATCTCCCAATGGCGGGATTGCCCCTATTGTTCTTTGAAAAGCTGGTGATAGCTTTGATCGTCACTTACTTGGGGTTCTGGTTGTTCCCGGGGGATGAAGTGAATGTCCTTCCGACTGCGGCCGTTTCCGATGCGCCCACTACTGGTGACTATATCATGGTTGCATTTAAAGCGACCGCGGTTGTGGTTGTGCTGGCGATTTTGGTAGGAAATTCGGTGTCACAAACGATGTTGATTGCGATTACGCTTGGCAGTATGTTGAAAAGCCCATCGAATCACGACCACCGTACATTCAGCCGAAACAAGCTTGTCACCACTGGCGTTGGCATTCTGTTTACGTTACCTGTGATGATCATGATGGTGTCAGGCGCTCCAATCTTGGTTATTTATGGCGTGAGTTTGGTGTGTGGTTTGCAACTTGCGTGTTTTGCTATCAGGCGGCAGGCGAATCTGACGATTTATCAGCTCTTGTTTACTAATTTTACGACCTTGGCTTATCAGATCATCAGCCACCCAGGATCTGCGTCCCTCTCGGCACAAATGACACGTCTATTTGCCATTGTTTGTGCAGTCATGGTTGGCGCAGTGGTACTGGGCTTTCTCAGCAGTAATACTAATCATAGTCATACCGATCACAGTAAGTGATTAATATTTATAAGTAATAATAAGGGGATAGCTCTGCCGAGTTATCCCCTTTTCACAATATGGGTTAACGACTCAAATGCCATCAGTAAAGAGCCATTTGATGAAGTGACGTGTTACTTCAATAGTCTGACTAACAAAGCGCCCGGTTCACGCATCGGATCTTGATTGACACTGAGTACATAGCCATCAGCAGGGGCGTAATAACGTTGTTTTTCAGAACCAAAACTATCATATTGAATTGAAATCAATTGTTTTGATTGTACTGATTCACTGACCTTAACTTGAGGGAGAGCGAAACCACCGACATTGGCTCTAATGGTCACCGTTTCTTTGCCTTCAAAGCAGGCATAGTGAGGCTGATCTATCTTTGTAGAGATGATATTTTCCGAGTGCAGGATATTCATCACGCCATTCACTGAACGCTCAATGAGGTCGGGTTGTAAAACCTTTCCAGAACCAACCTCGACGGTGATAGCGGGCGTCCCACTTTTATTGAGCTGCGTTTCTAAAACGCCATCATCACCTGGATCATCAAAAATACAGTCAGGATTGATCAATCGAGCCATTTTGATTGCTGCGGGGATTCGATAATCGGCAAAGACATACAAAGGATACTCTGCTCCGCGAGTTTGGGTATGCAGATCGATAGCAAGATCCGCATTATGGCTGAGTAGGTTCTGCCAAATTGAATGTGTAAAACGTTGTGAGGCATCACCGTTCGGGTTTCCAGGGAATATACGGTTAAGGTTTGCTGGGGATGCATCCGGATCCGATGAAATAAAATCTCGGCTGTGCATCAACATACCTGACACATTAATCATCGGAATAATGATGACTGTGCCGTGTATCTCCTCGTTTACGAGCTTTTGAATGACCTTCTGTGCGGTAATAACTCCATTTAATTCATCACCATGAACGCCTGCCGTTACCATTATTTTGCGAGCATTTTGACTTTGCTCACCGCGATAGACGACCACAGGTAAATGATGATTTTGACCAACACCGTTAGTTTGTGCCTCAAACCAGAAACGATGGCATCCCATCGGTAAGTCATCAACATTGAGTTGAGATATTACAGGGTGTCCATTTAGAACATCATTGGTATAAGTAGTTTTTCTCACACTAGTTTCCTTTGTCTCTGGTTCACAATCTATTCTGAGTCTGTGTTGGATGATTGTTATTGAAAGCTGTGATTAAAAATGGGCAGTAAACTGCCCATTGAGATACACGTAAATATTGAAAGGCGCTGTTATGCAAAACCCAGCAGGTGAGCCGCAACAATAATAACGCTCGACAAGCAGAATAGCAGCACGATAAAGCGCCAGCAGAATTTTGCCCAATCACCCCAGTCAATGCGGCATACACCTAGTGTTGCCATCAAAGAAGCTGATGTTGGGACGATGATATTGGTAAAGCCATCACCTAGCTGGAATGCTAAAACCGCGACTTGACGAGTCACACCTGCTAAATCGGCGAGTGGCGCCATTAATGGCATCGTTAGAGCTGCCTGCCCTGATCCTGACGTTACAAAGAAGTTGAAAATAGCTTGGAAGGCGAACATCAGCCAAGCAGCCATCGCTTCTGGCAATGCACTAATCACACCGCCCGCACTGCTTAAGATTGAATTCAGTACGCTTGGCTCGGTTGCATCGCTGCCGCCGCCTAAAATCAGCAAGATACCTTTAGCACTACCCACAAGAATAGCGGGCGCTAGCATCACACTTGCGCCTTCCTTAAATGAATCGGCCATGTCGTTGATGGTCATATCATTTAATCGGAAAATAACACCGATTAAGCCAGCAACAAATCCCATAGTGAAAAACTGAGAGGCAATTTCAGGAATGTACCATGCGTGAACCACTACACCCCAAATAACCCAGGTCATGCTCGCTATCACGGTGAGAATCACCAACGTATCGCCGATATTCCAACGTGATTGAGTCAAGTCTCCTTGTTGCTTCTTGAAGTAAACATCACCAGCTTTACTGTAAGATTTCGAAGGGTCTTTCTTTACCGAATTCGCATACCACATCGTAAAAGCGATGCCGAGCGCGGTGAAGAAAACCCATAGAGCGATACGCACCGATGCCCCAGATAAGACAGGTACACCAGCAATGCCTTGGGCAACAGCAACAGAAAATGGGTTCATCCAAGAAGCAGCAAAACCAATCTGAGTCGCTACGTACGTCACCATTACCGTAGTAATACCATCATAGCCAATACGTACCATTAGCGGCACGATAATAATGGCAAAGGCGACGGCTTCTTCACCCATACCAAATACAGCCCCACCGAGCGAGAACAGTGCAAATAATACTGGAATGAAAAGAGATTGACTGCCCTTGGTTTTGTCTATGAGACGCAAGATACCGTTATCAATAGTACCTGTGCGCATCACAATGCCGAAAGCACCGCCAATCACAAGCATAAACATGATAACGCCGATTGCTGAACCCCACTTAGATCCAGACACTAAACCTTCAAATACGAAGTTCATTAAGCCGATATCACCACCGCTGGCGAATAGTCCGACAGTATTGTAAATCGGGTTGCCTTGGGGGTCGGTGTGATAGGCAAATGAAGCTGGATCTAGAACGGTACGAGTTTTCTCTGCACCATCAGAAACATAGCTGATGTCTTGTGTTTCAAACATGCCTGCAGGTATGACATATGTCATTGCAGTCGCAAGCAACGCGATAAAGAAAATTAGCACCAGAGTATCTGGCATTTTCCATGTCTTATTTTGGATGGTATCCGATGTTGTGGTTGTCGTGCTCATTGTCAGTTTTTAGCTATAATTAAGATTGGCATAAAATATCACTAATTAAGCATATAATGTCAATTTTAAGTTGGTTTTTGGCTTGTTTGGTGGTGTTATGTTCTTGTTTTTGCGTGGCATGATGGTTTTTATTTTTAACTTGTTATTGCCTGGTTTTATTTAGAGGTAAAAAGTCCTAGCTCAGGTGCTTTTTAAGCAGTGCGGTAAGTTTCATAGAGCGACTCTGGATATATAAAAAACTATACCTTATGAGACTGTATCTAAGGTTGTCTCAAAAGCATTGACTTAGAGTTTTGATACATACAACCCTGTAAGTGTTAAGAGGTTTTGAGACACTAGGAGTAAGCATGGCGAACGTAGGTTACATTCGAGTTAGTACAGCAGAGCAGTCCACCAGCAGACAGTTAGCAGATGTGAAACTGGATAAGGTGTTCGAGGAAAAGGTATCAGCTAAGACAGTAGACAGACCACAGCTACAGGCGTGCTTGGATTATGTCAGGGATGGTGATGTGCTGCATGTTCACAGCCTAGACCGTATCTGTCGTAGCGGTGCAGGTGATGCTGTAGGGCTGGTGGAGCAGATGAACCAGAAAGGTGTATCGGTACAGTTCCACAAGGAAGGAATGAGATTCGATGGTGTAATGAGTGCAGCGCAGAAAGGTGTACTAGGGATACTGGCAGCAGTGGCACAGATGGAAAGGGAATTGATTAAAGAGCGTCAGGCTGAGGGGATAGCAGCAGCGAAGGCAGCTGGTAAACACATAGGTAGACCGAAAGCACAGGTGACGAAAGAGGATGTGCAGAAGCTATTGGATAACGGTGTACCTAAAGCTAAAGCAGCCAAGGAGTTAGGAATAGGTCGTGCGACACTGTATCGGCTCCTTGACGCTAGAGAGTATTAAGCTGGTTTAAACTCTCTTCTCACGCTCTTGAGGTACATGAGTTCCGCTGGAGTGGAGTCGGATGATTGGCGTATTAGTTTTGGTGCAATTCCTATTGCTGCACCAGCTAAGCCAGCTTTTAACGGGTCAAAACCAAATTGCGATGCTGTACCTAGTGCAGCAAGAGTTAAGCCTAGGATACCAGTTGTATCTGAAATCACAGAGCGAAGGCTATCGACACTAATGTCTATTTTGGACTGTTCTAAGGTGCGATTGACATCTCTAATGGAAGCTTCCAGCTTAATCATTGCGGTATTTTTTGCTCTAGGTATGTCACCAGCAGTTAGCACTGACTGGTAGAGTTCATCTAGGTAACTACGGAACGCGAGCAGTTCATCATGATGCTTGTACTTAAATTCAAGTATAGAATCGAAGTGTGTGCTAACAGTAGGGACGGGTAGTAAACCGTGAAGCTCCAGTTCAATACTCTCTTTATCTACAGGAGTTGTGGTGAGAATGCTATCCGAGATTTGAGCCTTAGACCATAAGCCTGGATGTGCTTCATTGAGCTGTTTAAAAATTGCTTCATGTGAAGCAAGGATTTCATCTCCAGCCTTTTTGCTTAGGGTTACATCAGTGCAATCAACAATCTCAGCAGTCATAAAGTTAGATACATTAATCACACTGCTTTGTTCCATGCGCATTCCAAGCGAGCGAGGTTTTTCTCCATGTCGAGTTCGTTGTAACGCACCAGCTTTTTCTAGTTCTTGGAACTGCCAGCAATCAAACTCTATCGAGGAGCATTTAGGAACTTCAATCTTATCCCAATAAAGTAGGTACTTACGTAACTCAAAATCATCAGTAGCAGAACGAAATAAAGCCCCACCTGTTTCTGGATACTCAAATTGAGGAGATAGAACAATACCTCTTTCCATTGATAATCGCCTTACACTCAGATAGTTAGGTTATTATGATAATGCAAGGTGTTGAATAGGGGAAAGGAAGAGAATAGACTTTATGAAGTGTGGCACTTTACTGTGGCACCCATACAAAAACAGCGCTATCCCAAAAGGCGCTAACCTATTGAAATAACGCTGTTTCAAAACGTTTGGTGGAGCTGGCGGGAGTTGAACCCGCGTCCAAAAATCATTCATCATTGGTACTACATGCTTAGTCGATCTTTAATTTCACCAGCAACCTGCGAACCGACACGCTAGTTAAAGGCTAACCTGAATTATAATTCGCGCTTTTCCTCTCAGGTGGGAGAAGCCACGCTAGCTAGTTTGGGTTTGATCTCTTATTGGTCCCCGTCTTACGAGCGGAAGCTAGGGTAAGAGAGCTCTGAGCAGGTTATTAAGCTGCTAGTGCGTAGTTTTCGTCGTTTGCGACTATTTTTTTGCGGCTTTTAACGTGGCCAACCGCCCCACGGCATGCACCTCAGACTTCAAAATTCCTGTCGAATCCTAAATCAGCCCCAAGTGTTATTTGCATAGTACCAGAAAAGCTTACCCTGTCTAGCACTGTGCGTTTAAGTGCTTAAAATTAACGCAAATTACTCTTCATAATTCGTGCTTTATCTCTCGCCCAATCTTTTTCTTTCATATCAGTACGTTTATCGTGCAGCTTTTTACCTTTCGCTACGCCAACTTTAATCTTCGCCCAAGAGCGAGACCAGTAAAGTGCGGTTGCGACAAGCGTCATGCCTTCACGGTTAATACGACCGATAAGGTTGTCGAGTTCTTTTCTCGACATTAATAGTTTACGGATACGTGTTGGGTTCGCCACGATATGAGTACTCGCTTGAGTTAGCGGAGTAATCGTCATACCACTGATGAATGCTTCGCCATCTCGGATGTATACGTAGCTTTCTGCGATATTGGTTTTGCCTTCACGTAGGGATTTTACTTCCCAGCCTTGTAGCTCAAGCCCCGCTTCTATCTCATCATCGATGAAATATTCGTGGCGAGCTTTCTTATTAAGCGCAATGGTATTACTACCGGCTTTTGATTTTGATTTATTCTTTGCCATAATGGCCTCATTATACGGAATGCGCCCTAGATGGGGAATCCTTTTTATTTGCGCTCTGGCCCAATACAATTAAAATTGCAGTTTGTGTTAATGTAACGCTGTCTTTAACAGGAGTCTATATGCCAAAGGTTACTCGTTCAGCATTAGTGTCTTTTAGTGCCGACCAGATGTTCAGCTTGGTCAATGATGTTGCTCGTTATCCTGAGTTTTTGCCAGGATGTTCTGGTTCTCGTGTGATCGAATCTTCAGATTCCGCGATGGTGGCTTCGGTTGATGTCTCTAAAGCTGGTATCAGTAAAACATTCACTACGTCGAATCGAATGGCGGATGGTGCTGAAATTTTAATGGAGCTGGTAGATGGCCCGTTTAAGAAGCTGGAGGGGGGCTGGTATTTCACTCCTCTAGACGACCAAGCATGTAAGGTTGAACTTAAACTAGAGTTTGAATTTTCTAGTCGAATGATTGAAATGGCATTTGGCAAGATTTTCAATGAACTGACAAGCAATATGGTCAGTGCTTTTACTCAACGAGCGAAACAGGTTTACTAAGCCATGACTATTGAATCAGATATGATCCACGTAGAAGTTGTGTTTGCGCTTCCACATGAGCAGCGTGTATTTACCTTAGTGGTAAATAAGAACGCGACCGTTGAAGAGATTATTGCGCAGTCTGGTGTTTTAGAGTTGTATCCAGAAATCGACTTGGCGAAAAATAAAGTTGGCGTATACAGCCGCAACGTTAAGTTAGATGCAACCGTTCGAGATAAAGATCGTATCGAAATTTATCGAGCACTGTTAGCCGATCCAAAAGAAATTCGCCGTAAGCGTGCTGAACAAGCGAAAGCGGCGGCTAAATCGTAATACCAAACAAATTTGAATGATAAAGAAGCTCGCATTAGCGAGCTTTTTTTCATCTGTTTGTTAGACAATACAGTCTACAGTCTCATTTGTTAGCAGATATTAAAAAGCCTGCTCATATGAGCAGGCTTTTGCGATTCTTGCTTTTGACTGGAAAGCTTTGTTAGTTGAAAGCTAGCGAAGGCTTTCGAAGAATTCATCACTGGCTTCAAAATCACCATTGATCGTCACTAAGGTGCCCGTTGCATCAAAGTTAACAACAAGATTTTTTTGAATCGAGTCTTCATGGCCTTTTGTGTGGTGGTAAATGTAGTACCACGTATCTGGGTAGCCATTTTCGATAAGCATAGGTGAGCCCATAACGTAACGAACTTGTGTTTTTGTCATGCCAAACTTGAGCTGATCGACAGCTTCCTGTTCAACATAGTTACCCTGATTGATGTCAATTCGATAAACCAACTTCTCTAATAGAGAGCAACCGGTCAACATTGTTAGTGCAAGTGGAACTGCAACTAACCACTTTTTAATTCGCATAGTTTGAGATCTTTCTTCGCTAAAATACTGCCTGATAATAAACAAGCTCCAGCAAGAAGTAAAAAGCTCCTTGCGCTTTGAGCTTGTTATGACTGGCAATTTTGAATTAAGTTGCAAAATTGCCAAGAATTTTCGGTAAATTATCAGAAAGTTGCTGAATATGTAACCTATGCTGCGATTAATAACTCTTTTGCATTGGCAAGCGTCGATTCGGTAATCTGGCTGCCACCAAGCAGTCGAGCAAGCTCTGAAACGCGTTGTTGCTCATCAAGCGTGTGCATTTGAGTCTCGGTTTTACCTGATTTAGTGTTCTTCGCTACAAAAAGTTGTTGGTGACCGCAACCGGCAACTTGAGGTAAGTGAGTCACGCACATAACTTGTGTCGATTCGCCTAGCTTACGTAGCATTTTTCCGACAACCGCAGCGGTTGGTCCACTGATACCCACATCGACTTCATCGAAAATCAGGCTTGGTGTATCCACTTTTTGCGCTGTGATCACCTGAATCGCTAATGAGATTCGTGATAACTCACCACCAGAGGCCACTTTCGCAATCGGCTGCATCGGTTGGCCTGGGTTGGTCGAAACAATGAAGGTCACGTTATCCATACCCAATGGAGAAGGGTGTGTGTTGGTGTTGTTCACTTCAATGGCAAACTGCGCTTTTTCCATGCTCAGTTCGTGCATGCTTTGCGTGATCAGCTTGTTGAGCTCTTTTGCGTAACGAGTTCGAGATTTATGAAGCTTTTCTGATTTAGCAACGAACGATTGGTATTGGTTTTCCACCTCGTTGGCCAGTTCTTCTAATTTTTCATCAGAGCAATCAAGCGCTTCAACTTGTTGTAGTAAGTCTTGATGGTGCTTATACAGCTCTTCAGGTAATACGTGGTGTTTACGAGACATCGACATCACTTTAGAGAAACGTTCCTCAACGTAAGCCATACGACCGGGATCAACATCAATGCTGTCTAGGTAGGTTCTTAACTCGTTGTTGGTTTCTTCGATCTGAATAATGGCTTCAGAAAGCAAGTTCGGTAACTCGGCCAATCTTTCATCTAGCTCAGCTAGCTGAATTAAGGAGTTATTGGCCGATTGCAGAATACCAAGCGCATTAACTTCTTCGCCTTCATAAATAAGCTCGATAGCTTGCTGACAGGTTGTGGCCAGTTCTCCGCTATTGGAGAGGCGCTTATGCTCTTGTTCGAGGTCTTCATATTCTTCCTCCCCAATAGACAGCTCATTTAACTCTTTGATTTGGTATTCAAGAAGTTGTTTTTGAGCTTGGTTTTGCTGGCTATTTTCACGTAACTCTTTTAAGTGGTTATCCGCTTGTCGCCAGGCTTGATAAGCATTACGTGTCGATTTCAATAGGTTCAAGTGGCCTGCGTATTGATCAAGCATGGCCATTTGGTAATCGCTTTTCATCAACTGGTGATGCGCGTGTTGACCATGGATGTTGATCAGCAGTTGTCCTAGCGATTTCAATTGCGAAAGAGGGACAGGGCTACCGTTGATGAATGCACGAGAACGACCTTCTTTTGAGATGGTTCTGCGCAGGATGCACTCACTGCCATCAAGCAATTCGTTGTCTTCTAACCAGCGGGTAGCATGCAGATTGTTCTCAAGTAAAAAAGCGGCACTGACTTCGGTTTTTTCTTCACCTTGTCGAACCATTCCTGCATCGGATCTTCCTCCAAGGCATAAGCCTAAAGCATCGATAGCGATAGATTTACCCGCACCAGTTTCCCCGGTGATTGTTGTCATGCCTTTAGAGAGTTCTAGCTGTAAAGACTTAACAATAGCGAAATTATTAACACTTAAATGAGCCAGCATTTTTATTTACCTGTATAACTGAACAATACTGTATATAAGCTCAGTATATACTGTTTCTTTATACAGTAAAGTCGACAGGTGAAAATTTTTTGCGACAGCTCTCAGAATTGAGCTTGTCTGTAGATCACTGAAACCGCTATAGATTCCCAACTCAGTCGTTCCTCCCTCTTGGGAATGACGATGTGGTGGATTGGCGTAAAGATAGAGGCGGTGGGCTTTTAATCGGCAATAAAAAAGGCTGACGAATGTCGTCAGCCTTTTTAAAATCGTTCGCTTTTCACTTAGAACAGCTTGCTCGACCAGCCTAGCTTGTTACGTAGAACGTGGTAGTAGTTGTAGTCTTTAGGGTGGATCAGTTTGAGCACATTTGGGCTTTGGTAAATGTGGATCTCATCACCAGGAGAAACCGGTAGCGAGATTTGACCATCACAGCTCACTTCCTGAGTTCCACGGTTATCAGGCGATACGATAAGCTTAATACGACGCTTGCCATCCACCACTAATGGGCGGCTTGAAAGGGTGTGCGGGAACATTGGCACGAGTGAGATAGCATTTAGGCTTGATGACAGGATAGGGCCGCCGCCGGAAAGCGAGTAGGCGGTAGAACCTGTCGGTGTTGAGACGATTAAGCCATCAGAGCGCTGTGAGAAGGCGAAGCTGTCATCGATATACACTTCGAACTCGATCATGTGAGCAACTTGGCCGGGGTGCAGTACAGCCTCATTAAGTGCTGCATTGTGGCTTTTTACCTGGCCGTGACGATGAATTTCCGTTTCAAGTAAGAAGCGCTCTTCTTCCATGAACTCGCCTTTGAGTACATCAGTAAGCGCACTCTGGAAGTTTTCAGGGTTGAGATCGGTTAGGAAACCAAGATTGCCTCGGTTAACACCAATCACTGAAATGTCGAAACGTGACAAAATTCTAGCCGCACCGAGCATATTTCCATCACCACCGACCACAATAGCGAGATCGGCGCGTTTACCTAATTCAATCAGGCTAGAAAAATGTTCTTTTGGGATGTCGTCCAAAATAGTGGCGAGTCTGTCATCAACAAACACTTGATAACCCTCAGCACTTAACCACTGATAGAGCTCTCTATGAGTCTGAATTGCTTGCTGATCTCGAGGTTTACCGATAATGGCGATGACTTCAAATGGCTTTTTCATAACGTTTCCAAACGAATTAGGCTTGAATCAAAATTCTTCATCCCCATAATAAAGGCAAGTTGAACGTCTATGCGAGTGTTTTATATCAATTTGGGGTGCAAACACGCCTGTCACTTGCATTGAAAACGAATTCTGGAGATATCATGAGCAACGAAGAAAACAAAGTAACCGAAGCAGAGCTAGATCAGATCATCGCTGAAGCTGAGAAAGTTGAAGAAGCTGAACTGAATGAAGACGCTGCTGATGAGCAGGAAGCAAAAATCGCTCAACTGGAAGCTGCACTGCTTTCTAGTGAATCTAAAGTGAAAGAGCAGCAAGATTCTGTTCTTCGCGCGAAAGCTGAAGTTGAAAACATGCGTCGCCGTAGCGAACAAGAAATTGATAAAGCGCGTAAATTCGCTTTGAACAAGTTTGCTGAAGGTCTGCTTCCTGTAATCGACAACCTAGAGCGTGCAATGCAAGCAGCAGACGCTGAAAACGAAGTGGTTAAGCCACTGTATGAAGGTGTTGAGCTAACGCACAAAACGTTCGTAGACACAGTTGCTAAGTTTGGTCTTAAAGAGATCAACCCTGAAGGTGAAGCGTTCAACCCTGAATTCCACCAAGCGATGTCTATTCAAGAAAGCCCAGATCACGAATCGAACACGGTTATGTTTGTGATGCAAAAAGGCTACGAACTAAACGGTCGTGTGGTTCGCCCAGCGATGGTTATGGTTGCTAAGTAATGACGAATTACGTTGCCAAGTGATTGACTGGTGCATTGACTGAGTTAGTCGCAGCGACAAAATAAATCACTGGTTTGCGTAAAATAAAAAGAGAGGTATAGGCCTCTCTTTTTTTGTGCCTATAACTTGAGAGTCCACGTAAATAAGCATCAAAACCGCATTAAGAATGTCGTTCTTTTTATTTCATTCAGATCAGCGATTTAGAGTTTTGTGTTATGAAACTTGTTGTGATTGAGTAAATGTTTTGATGTCACATTTGTGGTGTTTTTGTAAATAAATACTTTTAATTGTTATCTTTGTATGTAAAATCCACTGCCATATAGCGATTTTGGTCGCATATATAACTATAAAAGTACAAATTTCAAACACAACAAACTGGAGAAGAACGATGGATAAATCGCTCTCAAGTAAAATTTTTGTAGGCTTGTTCGCCGGTCTACTTATTGGTACTGCTATTCAGTACCTATTCAGCGGTATTGCTATTTTTGATACGTATCTACTTGGCGCTGCCGAAGGTGCTGGTGGTATGTTCGTATCACTTATCAAATTGCTTGTAGTTCCTCTTGTTTACGTATCTATTGTTTGCGGTATTGTTGAGCTAAAAGATATTCGTTCATTTGGTCGTCTTGGTGGTAAAACCTTTGGTCTTTACATTATTAACACCATCATCGCGATTTCAGCAGCGCTAACGATTGGTCTTATTTTCCAACCAGGTGCAGGTGCGAACCTTGCGGGTACGGTTTCTGAGACAATTGCGCTTACAACAACTGAAACACCAGACATCTTCTCTCTTGTTGTTAACATCGTTCCTAGCAACCCTGTAGAAGCGTTCGCAAGCGGCGACATGCTACAAATCATCTTCATGGCAATTTTGACAGGTCTTGCTATTCAAGCGCTTGATTCTCGTGGTGGCCCAGCTATCAAGACATTCAAGATGGCTAACGAAATCATGATGAAGCTTATCGGCCTAGTAATGAGCTTGGCGCCTTACGGTGTATTTGCTCTGATGATTCAACTGGGCGCAACACTGGATGCAGACACGCTAATGTCAGTTGCTGGCTATGTGGCGCTTGTGGTTGCAATGCTTGTGTTCTGGATTTTCTTCTTCTATCCAATGATGGTTGGTTCATTCACTGGTATTTCTCCAAAGCAGTTCCTACGTGCAACTCGTGAGCAAGTTCTATTCTCACTATCTACAGCAAGTTCGAACGCAACAATCCCAGTAACAATGCGTACTCTGACGGACAAACTAAACGTATCTAAGTCAGTGGCAGGTTTCGGTGTACCACTAGGTGCAACAATGAACATGTCTGGTGTATCTATCTACATCGCACTAGCAACTATGTTCGTAGCAAACGCATTCGGTCAGCCAATCAACACTGCTGATATCTTTACTCTAGGTCTAACTATCTTGCTACTTTCTATCGGTGCTGGTGGTGTTCCTGGTGGTGGTGTGGTTATGGTCGGTGTTCTATTGCACCAACTAGGTTTGCCACCAGAAGGTCTAGCGATTGTTGCTGCTGTTGACCGTATCTGTGACATGTTCTGTACTTCTTCTAACGTTGTTGGTGATACTGCGGTTAACACTATCGTAGCGAAATCTGAAAACGAAATCGGCGTTGAAGCTAACGAAGAAGCTGAGCTAAAGAAAGCAGAAGCATAATTCTTAATTAAGATTCGATAATTAGAAGCCCCGCTCAATGAGAGCGGGGCTTTTTTGTTTCTGATGATAAGTGCTTTGGGCTATCTGATAACTTAGCTAAAAAGATCTTTGATTGGTGTTAAGTCTCATTTTTTCTTTTTACTCGCGCTGAATGGGTCATCAGTTTTCAATATTTAATATAGATCACATATAATAATACAATATTATTTTATTGTTCTGACAACCTACATTATGACGACATAAAGGAAACCCAATAATGAAGCTGTCTTACCTTAGCCTACTGACTGCCAGCCTTTTAGCCGCTCCCGCTCTTGCTTCTAATCACGATATTGGTCAACAGTTCAATCTTGACCCTGCAAAAGCACCAGCACAAAACTTCGATTTATCTAAATGGAAAATTAACTTACCGGAGCTGACGACTGAAGGGTCTAGAAAAGGTAAAACGCTGGAGATTGGTAAAAAGGAACTGTCGAATGTAGACACGCCTTACGTTCACCCTAAATGGTTCTACACGGATGCCGAGTCTGGTGCGATGGTGTTTGTGGCTCCGAATACAGCTCCAACGACGCCAAACAGTAAAAACACGCGTAGTGAGCTAAGAGCGATGCTAGCGGATAGCTACTCTGCGCCGAGCAACAACTTCGCGATTTCAAGCCATAAGAACGCGGAAGAGTTTGGCTCTATCGGTGGCCAGATGACGGCAACACTTTCTGTTGATCAGGTGAGCACCAGCGGTAACTATAAGAAAACCGGTGCATTCTCTGTGGTTATTGGTCAAATCCATGGGTCGGATAATGAACCTCTGAAAATTGTTTACCGCAAGTTGCCAGAACATGAGCATGGTTCGTTAACGTGGAACTATGAGTTAAACCCGCCGACAGAGATGAAAAACGCGAAGGATGAAAACGGAAAGAAACTTCGTAAAGACATTCGCCATGATGTATTTGGTCAATACAATCTGAAAAAAGGCAGCTCGGACCCTGCTGATGGCATCAAGCTAGGTGAAGTGTTCTCATACGATGTGAATATCAAAGATAACATCATGCACTTAACCTTTACTAAGAATCCAAACTCAGCCGATCCTATTGTGAAGACGTATGATGTTGATTTGGCTAAGGGTAAGTATCAGGGGCATGATATCGACCTTGGTTATGGACAGGACTGGATGTACTTCAAGGCGGGCGCATACAATCAATGCAACACTAAGAAGTCGAGCTCAGCCTGTGAATGGCGTGGTATGGAAGCGGGTGATTACACTCAAGCGAGCTTCTACCAGTTAGTGCTCAACCAATAATGTGGCTGAATCAGTCACCATTTGAACAATATTTAACTGATTAATATCTATTTGAAAAAGACCTTCCACATGAAGGTCTTTTTTTATGGCATCTGGAATAGGGTTGAGGTTTCAATGTGGCGACAAATGCGAGAGTTTCTCAACATTGGAGCCTTAATTGGCAAGGGATCGGTCACTTTTTACCTTTATGTAAAAAGATACGGGAAAAAATAGATTTTTTTTACTTATTCCCTTGAAAACCAGTTTGCAGCCCTTATCTATGGTGCATACGAAAGCAAATTACATTTGCACTTAAATTTTGTGTATTAGGGTTGAATCCCTGATTACCGCCCCCCACATATGTGGGTATAGCAAAAAACTAATATAGATTATATTTCGGAGATAGCCTGATGGGTCGAATCATTGGTATTGATTTAGGTACTACTAACTCTTGTGTTGCTGTTTTAGACGGCGACAAACCACGCGTACTAGAAAATGCTGAAGGCGAACGCACAACAGCATCGGTAATCGCATACACTGACGGCGAGACGCTAGTTGGTCAACCTGCGAAACGTCAAGCAGTTACTAACCCTCAAAACACGCTATACGCAATTAAGCGTCTAATCGGTCGTCGTTTTGAAGATGAAGAAGTTCAACGCGATATCGAAATCATGCCTTTCAACATTGTTAAGGCTGACAACGGTGATGCATGGGTTGAAGCGCAAGGCCAAAAAATGGCTGCTCCTCAAGTATCTGCTGAAGTTCTTAAGAAAATGAAGAAAACAGCTGAAGACTTCCTAGGCGAAGAAGTAACTGGCGCAGTAGTAACTGTTCCTGCTTACTTCAACGATGCTCAACGTCAAGCAACGAAAGATGCTGGCCGTATCGCTGGTCTAGATGTTAAACGTATCATCAACGAACCAACTGCTGCTGCTCTAGCTTACGGCCTAGACAAGCAAGGTGGTGATCGCACTATCGCTGTATACGACCTTGGTGGTGGTACATTCGATATCTCTATCATCGAAATCGATGAAGTAGAAGGCGAGAAGACTTTCGAAGTTCTTTCAACTAACGGTGACACTCACCTTGGTGGTGAAGATTTCGATAACCGCATGATCAACTACCTAGTAGATGAGTTCAAGAAAGAACAAGGTATCGACCTTAAAGCTGATCCACTAGCAATGCAGCGTGTTAAAGAAGCAGCAGAAAAAGCGAAAATCGAGCTTTCTTCTACTACTCAAACTGACGTAAACCTACCTTACGTTACTGCTGATGCGACTGGTCCTAAGCACATGAACATCAAAGTGACTCGTGCGAAGCTTGAGTCTCTAGTTGAAGACCTAGTTCAACGTTCTCTTGAGCCACTAAAAGTTGCTCTAGCGGATGCTGACCTATCTGTAGGCGAAATCACTGACGTTATCCTAGTTGGTGGTCAAACTCGTATGCCTATGGTTCAAGCTAAAGTAACTGAATTCTTCGGTAAAGAGCCACGTAAAGACGTGAACCCTGACGAAGCTGTTGCAATGGGTGCTGCTGTTCAAGGTGGTGTACTAGCGGGTGACGTTAAAGACGTTCTACTACTAGACGTTACTCCTCTATCTTTCGGTATCGAAACGATGGGCGGCGTGATGACTAAGCTTATCGAGAAAAACACAACTATCCCTACTAAAGCGGATCAAGTGTTCTCTACAGCTGAAGACAACCAAAACGCAGTAACTATCCACGTTCTTCAAGGTGAGCGTAAGCAAGCGACTTACAACAAGTCTCTTGGTCAGTTTAACCTAGAAGGTATCCAACCAGCACCACGTGGCATGCCACAAATCGAAGTAACATTCGACCTAGATGCTGATGGTATCCTGAACGTATCTGCTAAAGATAAAGCAACAGGTAAAGAGCAGAAGATCACTATCCAAGCATCAGGCGGCCTGTCTGAGGAAGAGATCGAAGCAATGGTACAAGAAGCAGAAGCTAACAAAGAAGCGGACAAAAAGTTCGAAGAGCTAGTAACTGCACGTAACCAAGCTGACCAAATGATTCACGGCACTAAGAAGCAAGTAGAAGAAGCTGGTGAAGCTCTACCTGCAGACGAGAAAGCTAAAATCGAAGCGGCTATCACTGCACTAGAAGAAGTTAAGTCTGGTAACGATAAAGAAGCTATCGACGCTAAAGTTCAAGAACTTATGCAAGCAGCTCAAAAGCTAATGGAAATTGCTCAACAGAAAGCTCAAGCTGAACAAGCTGGCGCTGACGCTGGTGAACAACCTAAGCAAGACGACGATGTTGTAGACGCTGAGTTTGAAGAAGTTAAAGAAGACAAAAAATAATTTCGTCGCAGAGTCGCCTGATTTCGTTATCGGAAGTGTCCACCTACTAACGTAGGCTCCGCGCTTCCACTTAGGACTCAAGCTATCTTCTTAGAAATTTGTCTCAAAGACTTATTATTGCGGGCGTCAGAGGTAACTCTCACGCCCGTAAATTTGTATTTAGACTTGTCGATCTAGATAATAGCTTTATTCGGCATTTCAGCCGGCAGAACTTTTATCTAGATTGATACACAGACTACTGAAGTGATCATTCGGTAGTAGCAATTATTTTGGTGACCTAGAACATGTCAAAACGTGATTTTTACGAAGTATTAGGCGTAAGCCGCGATGCATCAGAGCGCGATATTAAAAAAGCGTACAAACGCTTAGCGATGAAATTCCACCCGGACCGTAACCAGGGTGATGAGACCGCAGCAGATAAGTTTAAAGAAGTAAAAGTAGCGTACGAGATCCTAACCGATTCTCAAAAGAAAGCAGCTTACGACCAATACGGTCATGCAGCCTTTGAACAAGGTGGCATGGGCGGCGGCGGTGGTTTCGGCGGCGGTGGCCAAGGTGACTTCGGCGATATCTTCGGTGACGTATTTGGCGACATCTTCGGCGGCGGTCGTCGTGGTGGCGGTCAACAGCGTGCACAACGTGGTTCAGATCTACGTTACAACATGGAACTTTCTCTAGAAGAAGCGGTTCGTGGTGTTTCTAAAGAAATCGAAGTACCAACACTTGTAGAGTGTGATACTTGTGACGGCAGCGGCGCGAAAGCGGGTTCTTCTGCACAAACGTGTGGCACTTGTCATGGCCACGGCCAAGTACAAATGCGCCAAGGTTTCTTTGCGGTTCAACAGACTTGTCCTACTTGCAACGGTAAAGGCAAGATCATCAAAGACCCATGTAACTCATGTCATGGTCAAGGTCGCAAACAGAAGACGAAAACACTTAACGTTAAGATCCCTGCTGGTGTTGATACTGGCGATCGTATTCGTCTATCTGGCGAAGGCGAAGCGGGAGAGCACGGCGCTCCAGCTGGCGATCTGTACGTACAAGTACACGTAAAAGAGCACAACATCTTCGAACGTGACGGCAACAACCTTTACTGCGAAGTACCAGTAAGCTTCTCTATGGCTGCTCTAGGCGGTGAAGTTGAAGTTCCAACACTGGATGGTCGTGTAAACCTTAAGGTACCAGAAGAGACACAAACGGGCCGTATGTTCCGTATGCGTGGCAAGGGCGTGAAAGGCGTTCGTGGTGGCGGTGTGGGTGATCTAATCGTTAAGCTAGTGGTTGAGACTCCAGTTAAGCTAAGCGCTCGCCAGAAAGAATTACTGCGTGAATTCGAAGAAACCTGTGGTGGTGAAGCGGCAAGCAAGCATAAGCCAAAGTCTGAAGGTTTCTTTAGCGGCGTTAAAAACTTCTTCGATGACCTAACTAAGTAATCAATTCATTGATGTATTAGGTTATTGATACTTTAGGTTGTTGATAATATTAGAAAAGCCTGCTCATGTTGAACTGACCCCCAATAGTTGGACACCAATTATTGGGGGTCTTTTTATGTCCAAATATAGCCGAGAGCTAAAATGTATCATTGCTAAGCAATACTTAGATGGCACGTCATCTCTCTACTTAGCAAAACAATATTCAATTTCTTCAAGGCAGATACGGTATTGGACTCAAGTCTTTGCCATCCATGGTACTGATTCATTTTTACCAACTAAGCATGCCGCGACTGCTCAAACAAAACGAAAAGCATTGAATTTAATGTGGACGAATGAATGGTCTCTCACGCACACTAGCGCTGTATTAAACCTCTCATCCCCTGGAATACTCTCTGTCTGGCTCAAACGATTTAATGAGCTCGGTATCAAGGGGCTCGAAATGCGCCAGAAAGGAAGACCCTCAATGAAACAGCAACCTCAACGTACCACTAAGCCTGATAATGAAATGACGCTTGAGGAGCTAAAAGAGGAGTTGGTCTACTTACGAACCGAGAATGCCGTTCTAAAAAAGTTGGAAGAGTTGGAGCAGGAAAAAAACCGTCGAACAAAGAAAAAGCGGTCATAGCTCTAACTCTTAAAGGCAAGTACCCGTTAAAGCACTTACTGCACACTCTACAGCTGGCAAAAAGTGTCTTTTATTATCAGGCTCAAACGAGCAAGCGCCCAAATAGCTACGAACGTGAGCAGCGGTTGATAAAGTCAATTTATCATGAACATAAGGGGCGATACGGCTACCGCCGTATTCACTTGGAACTAAAAAATCAGGGGTTCGTGCTTAATCATAAAACGGTTCAAAGACTTATGGCTCAGCTCAACCTTAAATCGACGGTCAGGATTAAAAAGTATCGTTCATACCGAGGAGAGTCAGGAAAAGCAGCTCCCAACGTTCTTGAAAGAGATTTTAGTACGACTCAACCCGATGAAAAGTGGGTAACTGATGTCACGGAGTTCAAAGTCAAAGAACAGAAAGTATACTTATCTCCCGTTGTCGACTTGTTTACTCAGGAGGTGGTTGCTTATAGAGTGGCCAAGAATGCCTGCTTGCCGCTTGTCACGGATATGCTGACGGAGGCTATATCAAAGCTGAAACCCAACTCAAAGCCAATTATACACAGCGATCAAGGTTGGCAATATCGCCATCGACAGTATCAGAAAAAGGTAGCGGAGAGTGGGTTAACGCAAAGCATGTCGAGAAAAGGTAACTGCTTGGATAATGCGGTTGCTGAAAACTTTTTTGCTTTACTCAAAACAGAGATGTATCACAACCAAAGCTTTGAAGATGCAGATGCTCTGATAGAGCAAATTAAAGAATACATCGAGTACTACAATACCAAACGTATAAAAGTGAAACTAAAAGGCCTGACTCCGATAGAATATCGAACTCAGGCCTTGAAAGCCGCTTAACAGAAATGTCCAACTTTACGGGGTCACTTCATGTAGCAGGCTTTTTTGTGTTTGTAGGTTAGAGAAAAGAAGCTCATAGAGGAAAGAATTGAGGTTGCACAGATAAATTCTAGAGCCCTTTGGTGGTTGCTCTTGTTACTTCCAACACGCTTCTGGCTCTGAAACGCCAGAATGGTGTAGCTCCAAAATATCGGTCGTCGAATCTAAGCAATCATCGTTTGTTTGTGGTGAGAGTGGTTCAGCTTGAATTGAATAGGTGGAGCTACTCGCAGATATCGCTAGCGTGTACCGGTTAGTATCGGTATCACAAAACAAGCATGTCCCTCCTGAAATAATATTCTCCGCTGCCGACGCATAGTTCCCTGTGTATAGAGTTTCTATCTCCAGTTGCATCTTGGTTAAGTCGGCCATCGCTGTAACTCGATGTGCCTTGATAACATGGTTGGTATAACTTGGATACGCAATGGCGCCGAGTATCCCCACGATGGCGACAGCGATCAATAATTCGATCAATGTCATCCCTCTCATGCTTATGTTGTTGCTGTTGCATATATTTTTTCGAATCATCGCGAGTAGTTTCCTTTCATAACCCAGTACATTCTTCTCCGGTGGTAGCATCGCTGCAAGATTAAATACGGTTACGCATTGAGTTACATAGGAATTTGGGAAATGACTCGCGGGTTTACTTTGTTAGAGCTGTTAATAACGGTATCGGTACTGTCGATACTGATAGCGACGGCTGCCCCGAGTTTTAGTTCGGTTACTGAAACCGTCAAGATGCAGCGACTCGCCGGAGAGTTGAATGGTTTTCTCATTCAGGCCAAGTCTGAATCGGTCAAAAGGAATCAAGATCTGTGGGTACATTTCTCTATGGATAAAAATGAGGTGCAATCAACCGGAGAGTGGACTGTAAGGTTAAAGCCTACTGAAGACCTTTCTGGTGAAACGTTACTGATGTTGTCGGGTAAACCATTTCGAGATTTATCGTTTTCCCATAACTACACCGGCGCAAGAATCAGCTTTGAGAGTGTTAGAGGAAGGCCTTCCAGGGGGACAATTTATCTATTCCCTAATGGTACTTCCACTGATCGACTTTTGATCAAGCTATCTAGCCCGCCAGGACGAATTAAGGTATGCGGCGAGTCGAGCGCTCAGTATGGCTATTATGCGTGTTAAGCCGATAGTGGCAGCGCCTAACAAGCAACGAGGAACATCACTGATTGAATTGATGGTGGCCTCTGTGATTGGTGTGTTCGCGATTTCTATTATTGGCAGTGTGTTTATTACGGGGCAGAGAATCGCCAAAGATAAAGGCATCGAGCTATTACTGCTACAAAATCTAACCAGCACCATGCAGGTGATGAAAGAGGATATCCAACGAGCAGGCTACGATGGTTCAAACGGCGATTCCATAAAGCTATCCGGTGCGAGTAATACTATCCAAGTGAGTGGCGCTATTGCGGTTGGTTTTGTTTACTTCCGAGAGGGCTCAAGCGCAAGTAAAGAACATCGAAATATCGTTTACAGAAAAAATGGAACCAAACTGCAAATATGTGAGAAGGGCACCACTGTATCGGAGGCAATTCCTACATTTCATGAGGTTACTGGATGTTACTCACTGTTCGATGACAACCTCATTGATGTTGATGAGTTCAGCATTAATTCCCAAGTATTGGAGCAGAATTCTATCAAGAGCACGCTCACTGATATCAGTATTACAGCGTCAATCCCAACCGCAGGTGTTTCCAAATCTGTTTCGGTTTCCGTTAAGCAGAGGAACTGGCAATGATGATATTTAAAAAGCAGCGTGGTGTGGTGACGTTATTGATTACGTCAGTGCTTTTAATTGGTGCTTTAGTGGTGACATTAGGCACGTATCGCAGTGTATTCCATCAAATTAAAGTCGCACAGAATGAAGTGCAGGGCAGACAAGAACACTGGCGATCGGAAGGAGGCTTGGAGTGTGGCTTCACTTACATCGCTGAAAATGATCTGACAGCTATTCCCAATGATTTAATGGATTATTGTCAGCAGTCGAAAGTCGTTACGTTGGGATCAGAAGCACTCACGCCAAATATATTGGTGTCGAGTTCTGAGTCTTTATCGCTGAACAAAGAGATTAGTTTTGTAGACGCTTCGGGATTAGGAGTAATGCAAACCAATTCGAGTTTAGAATTTATTTCTGATCACAATATCGATATTAATCCTGATATTGCTCTTACTGCTGTTGATGGTATTAACGAGTGTGTATCGGTTCGATTTTTAGATAGTGTTATCTATAAGCAAAAGGGAGGAGGACGTTTGAAGACCATTACTCCAGAGTCACCTCCTTTTTCTACGTTTGAGTCTTGCCAACAAACCACCAATATTAGCAATGATGCAACCATCGACTCCGTTGGGGCGCTGCCTTCAAACTCTTTTCAATCAGATTTCAAATTCGATCCGGATATCGATACGTTCTCTAATTATTTTGGCGTGCCAAAGACGTCAGAGAACATTGACCAAATTAAGCTTGATTATCATGTTATAGACCTTATTGATCGGACAGTTGTCCCCCCTAAGCATATTGACTTGGTTGATGGTGAATATGAAGGAAATAAGTGTAGCAAAGCCATTAATGATGCCTTTTCAAGTGGGGAGAATAAGGTATGGGTTATAGGTGATTGCGTCGTTTATTCACCTGCGATTAATGTAGTTGAACCTATCCCAGGGGTTATTACGCCTCGCTCTTTAGTGATTCAGGACGGCATCGTTGCGAATGGTAACGCGAGCGTATTTGACGGGGCTTTTTATCATCTAAATGATATGACCGTATTCGATAACACTAACTCTCCCGATACTGATACCGACCTACTGAGTGGTTTGTGGGCTAAAGTTCCAGATACAATTCCTATTACTGATTTAGTACAGAGTAATTCGGTTTATATTGGATTTGCTTCTTTTTTCCCTAAAGGAGGGATGTTCTTTGATTCCGTTGGTGGGTTATCGACAATTCAGGGTTCAATCAATTTGGATTATACCGGTGAATACAACCCTCATAGCACTCCTTTAAAAGCGAAGTGGAAGCGAGGATCATGGAATGATTTCTAAGAACTCAGGTTTTAGCTTGATAGAGGTTCTTATCTCTTTTCTGTTGATTGGTGTTGCCTCACTAGGGCTGGTTAAATTGCAGATCTACGCTGAACAAAAATCGGATTTTGCGCTCCACAGCGTAGAGGCGCTGCATTTTGCTGAAAGGCAGATGGAGTATTATCGAACTCGGGCGTCTAATGTGAGTGGAGCGGTAAGTTTAATTCCTTTTTCGAAACTAAATCAGGCGAGTCATTGTCTCAACATAGCAAGTTCAGATCCTTTATCCGGTTTGTCGGGTTCTGCCTATGCCATGACCTGTGAAGTGACTAATGCAAACGGTGCTCTGTCTAGCGCATTAAAAAGCATTACTGTCACAATTGCATGGCAAGATCGTATGAACCACGCACAAAGTATTTACCTCGAAACTATGCTCTCCAAATACAGTGAGTTTGATTGACCCTCAAGCAAACGTTTACTGCATGCCAAGGCTCATGC
This sequence comes from Vibrio sp. 10N.222.51.C5, assembly GCF_041474575.1. Lineage (NCBI taxonomy): Bacteria > Pseudomonadati > Pseudomonadota > Gammaproteobacteria > Vibrionales > Vibrionaceae > Vibrio > Vibrio sp. 10N.222.51.C5. The sequence goes on along the minus strand of NZ_JBFRUJ010000005.1, from coordinate 87,538 downwards.
TACCCCTTTTACTGATAATTTTCACTCCTCGGACATTGTTTACGTGCTAGTTAAAACTCTGTATATGGAATGGTGTTTTTTATGTTTTTATATTGTTGTGGTTGTATGGTATTTTTGCAAAATATGTCTCCATTTATGGAAAATTAGGTGGAATCTTGTGCTTTTTAACAACGACTTTAATAGAATATGTGCTGTACCAATAGGCCGTGGTCAAAACTTATATTAGGCCTAAACAAAACAACATCACATATGGAGTTACAATGAGTAACCAAGCCGTAAAAAAAGCACCATCGACTGAGAAGATCAGTGGTATGGACCGCTTTCTAAACTTCATTGAACGCGCCGGCAACAAAATTCCAGATCCAGCAATCCTGTTCTTCTGGGCTCTAGTTATTGTATGGGTAGCATCTGCACTTTTATCGAATCTTTCATTCGACTTAATCAACCCTCAAACGGGTGCTGCTCTTGAAGTAAACAACCTACTAACTGGTGAAGCGCTTGCTAGCTTCCTAGCGAATATGGTTACCACGTTCACAGGCTTCGCACCTCTAGGCATCGTACTTGTTGCTATGCTAGGTGTTGGCGTTGCAGACTCTTCAGGCTTCATTACGACTGGCCTTAAGAAGATGCTTAACTTCACGCCAGCTAAGCTACTAACGCCGATGCTAATCTTGGTTGCTATCGTGTCTCACACAGCAGCTGATGCAGGTTACGTTCTAGTAATCCCTCTTGGCGGTATCATCTTCCACGCTGCGGGTCGTCACCCTCTAGCGGGTATTGCAGCAGCGTTTGCTGGTGTATCAGGTGGTTTCTCAGCGAACTTTATCCCTTCAGGTATTGATCCGCTACTAGCTGGTTTCACTCAAACAGCGGCAAACGTTCTTGACCCTGCATATGTGATCAACCCTCTAGCGAACATCTTCTTTACTGGTTTGTCTTCAATTCTAATTGTGGCAATTGGTTGGTACGTTACAGAGAAAATTATCGAGCCTCGTCTTGCTAATACGCCTGTAGATGAAGATGCAGAACAAGCACCTGATCTAGGTACGTTCACAGCCATTGAATCTAAAGCATTCAAATTCGCTGGTTGGGCAATGGTTGCCGGTATTGGTCTGCTTATCGCGGCTCTAATGCCTGAAAACTCAGCACTTCGTTCACCTGAAGGCGAATTAACGGCGTTCTCAGCACCAGTAATGAAGTCTATCGTTCCTCTGATCTTCATCCTGTTTATTATTCCGGGTATCGTCTACGGCCGTGTAGCGGGTACATTCAAGAATAGTAATGATGTTATCAAAGCAATGTCTGAGACGATGGCAACGATGGGCGCATACATTGTAATGTCGTTCTTCTGTGCTCAGTTCCTATCTGCATTCGCTCAATCAAACATCGGTACTATGCTGGCACTTTACGGTGCTGAAGGCTTGAAAGCGATGGACCTTCCAGGTGAAGCAACGGTTGTTGGTATGATTCTACTAACGGCTGCAGTTAACCTTCTTGTTGGTTCTGCTTCAGCTAAGTGGGCACTGATTGGTCCTATCCTAGTTCCAATGCTAATGGTTGTGGGTATCTCTCCTGAGCTATCTCAAGCGGCTTACCGTGTAGGTGACTCAGTGTCTAACATCATCTCTCCACTAATGGTGTTCTTCCCACTGGTTGTTGTTTACTGTCAGCGCTATGTTAAGTCGACAGGTATCGGTACTCTAGCTTCTCTAATGATGCCATTCTCGATTGCGATGTTAATCGGTTGGTCTATCTTCTTGCTAGCTTACTGGGCTCTTGGTATCCCACTAGGTATCCAAGCACCTTACACTTACACAATGTAAGATTGAACTAAGCAAAACTAAGCTTTATTCATTGCTAAGCCCGCACCGAAATGTGCGGGCTTTTTTTCGCTATTTTTTCCGTTTTTTATATCCAAGGTTTTTATATCCAAAACTTTCTATATCCAAAAATTTTTATATTCAAAATAATGGCACTCAGCTTATACTCCGGATTACGGCTAATTGTTGGCCGGTAAATTTAGGAAATCCAAGCCACATGAAAATTCTGCTTTTAGTAGGGTTAATTGTTTTAAATGGTCTGTTTGCCATGTCTGAGATTGCATTGGTAGCAGCAAAAAATAGTCGGCTGAAACGCTTAGCCGAAAAACACCGCTCCGCTCAGGTTGCTCTTGATCTCAAAGAAAACCCAACCCGCTTCCTCTCTACAATCCAAATCGGTATCACGGTAATCGGCCTACTCAGCGGGATTGTGGGTGAGGCGACGCTATCGGCTCCACTAGCCGTTCAACTTGAACTGTGGGGACTAGACCCAACACAAGCGAACATCTTGTCTACTGCGGTTGTGGTGGTAGGTATTACTTATTTCGCTATCGTTGTCGGTGAGTTGGTACCAAAGCGTTTTGCTCAGTCTCAAGCTGAAAACATTGCTGTGTTAGTCGCGCTGCCAATCTTCTGGTTATCTAAAATCGCGACGCCGTTTGTGTTTGCGTTGTCGGCTTCAACGGAAGGTATTCTTAAGTTGATAGGCCGAGGCGGTGAAGAAGATAGCGTTACCGAAGATGATATCCATGCACTTGTGAAAGAGGGCTCAGAATCGGGTGTGATTGAACGCGGCGAACAAGAGATGATTCGTAATATCTTGCAGCTTGATGATCGTCTTGTGAGCTCATTGATGACTCCGCGTCGAGACATCGACTTTCTGGATGTCGACCAACCCGTTGAGCAGATATTAAAGAAACTGCGTTCATCAAAACACAGTGTGTTTCCATTGTGCCAAGATCACCTCAATAAAGTGGTGGGTACAGTGTCAGCCAAAGCCTTGCTGAATCAGGCGGGCAATCTAAGCATTCAAGTGATCATGGGGCTGTCTCGCTCGCCGATCTATGTTCCAGAATCGATGAAAGCTCTGCGTCTACTTGGCTACTTTAAAGAGTCGGGCACCGAGATGGCATTCATTGTCGACGAGTATGGCGATGTTCAAGGTCTTGTGACTCATTACGATATTCTTGAGGCGATTGCTGGCGAGCTATCGAATAATCCGAACGATCTTTGGACCGAGCAAGTGGAAGACGGTTTGTTGGTGGATGGATTGATTCCTATCAGTGAACTGAAAAACCGTTTAGAGCTATCGGATTTTGAGGGCGAAAGCGAGAGCTTCCAAACGCTGAATGGCCTTGTGACATGGTTAATAGGGCGCTTACCGGATGCAGGCGAAGTTGTTCAATACCAGCAGTGGCAGTTTGAAATTATCTCTGTTGAGAACAATCGCATTGTGAGTATCAAAGCGACGCCAATAGCCGATGACATAGAAGACGCTAATAGCTAACAGTTCGACCAACCAGCAAGCGGCAATGGTTCATTGTCTGTTGTTGTCTATTACCTCTTTATTGTTCATTATCTCTAAGATTAGGTATGCTTCACCGCATACCTATTTTCGTTTTTATCCTTTGTTTCTGGAGTTCCCTTTGTCAGACCATCAATTCACCCCTCAAGATGAAATCTTCATGCGACGCGCCATTGAGGTAGCTAAGCAAGCAGAGAGCGAGGGAGAGGTTCCTGTTGGTGCAGTATTAGTAAAAGATGGGGAGATTATCTCTGAAGGATGGAACCGTTCGATTGGCAGCCACGATGCTACGGCACACGCAGAAATTGAAACCTTGCGTAAAGCCGGTCAAACCTTAGAAAACTATCGGCTACTCGATACCACTTTATACGTTACGCTAGAGCCTTGCCCAATGTGCGCAGGTGCCTTGCTACACAGCCGAGTAAAGCGCATTGTGTTTGGTGCTCCAGACTTAAAAGCAGGCGCTGCAGGTACAGTGTTGAATTTGTTTGAAAGCCAAGCCTCATACCACTATGCCGACGTTGAACATGGTTTGTTAGAGGAAGAGTGCCGTGAGCAATTACAAGCGTTTTTCAAGCGTCGTAGAAAAGAGATAAAAGAGAAGCGAAAGCAAGAACGTCTGTTGGAAGAGCAGCGTTTAGAAGCAGAGATGAAGGCTGGCAATAAGAAATAGCAGCGTACTTTCGGCACTCTCTATCGCAAGAGTGCCAAGCAAACTGACTGAGTAACTACATTTACTCAGCAATCATCTGCATGAAAGCGCGATTGCGCCAAATGATCTTCTTCTTATTATTTGAAAGCATACGCTTACGACGGTTTGCAGCAACGGTCTTATCAAGGCGTTTCGATTTCAGTTTCTTCATCATTTCAATGATTTCCTATTTGTCGTCTGACTTTTTAGTTTGGACTAACGATTTAATTATAGTGTTATTCGTTTGTTTGGCCTGTCGCACGCTTGGCTTAAATAGAAGAGCAGTTCTAGTCTAAAGCCAGCATTGCAGTGCAACAGAGCATAATCTTGATTGTGGTGTGCCGTTATAAGGTTCGATTGTTACTGCAATATGACACTCTAGATCTCATCATCATTTTCTTGCCTGCTTCCCTTATCCCTTAGTGACGAAAGAAGAGTCGAAAAAAGACAATAAAAAAGAGCAATGCTAGATGGCATTGCTCTTTTGGGTTTTACTGTGAAGGCTCAGAACTGCTTACTGTCGACTGAGCTGCGCTGATACTCGATTCAGCACCTGAGGTTTCTAAAGGTGGGATCACCACCAAACCTTCAAGGGTCGCTTCTTGTTCTTTATTGCGCTTATTTACATGGCCAATAATGCTTTGGTAATAACGGCGAATGTTTTCAACGTAGTTTCTCGCTTCATCACCACGCGCATACCCATATCGAGTTTGGCTGTAGTACTTCTTCTGTCTTAACAGAGGTAATCTGTCTTTCACATCGCCCCAAGCATCAGGATCTCCTCCTTGTGCCTTCGTGAGGCGACGCGCGTCCATCATGTGCCCGTAACCGACATTGTATGAAGCAAGTGCAAACCAGATCTTTTCGTGTTGAGTGATTGAATCTGGTACTCGGTTCACGATACGACGCAGGTACTCAACACCGCCTTGTACCGACTGGTTCGGGTCGAGACGGTTGGTTACCCCAACACTCTTCGCGGTGGGCAGTGTCAACATCATCATGCCACGAACACCCGTTGGTGAGCGCGCAACAGGGTTCCAGTGTGATTCTTGGTAGGCCAAAGCGGCAATCAAGCGCCAATCAAATTCTTGAGAGTACCTTTGAAATAGCGGCGACCATTTTGGCAACTTGCTGTCCAGTGCGCGGATAAAGGCACGAGTATCAACGTAGTCAAAAGTGCCGATGTGGCCGATGTATTTCTCTTCTAGTGAAGCCAGTTCACCAGACTGTTTTAGGTTACCGAAGAACTCAATCAACAGAGCATAAAGGCTTTCATCTTCAGACTTCTGCAAATACCAAGAGATAGGTTGGTCTTCTGTCAGTTCAAAAGCCAAAGCTACGTCTGGGTATAAACGTTGTGCCAGTGACAGCTCAATTGAGTCCGCAACCGTAAATAAGCGCTCGCCAGTCGATACTTCTTTGAGCAGGTCGTTGATATCAGCATTGCCGACCGCATCATAGATAAAGTCATCGTGTGTTTTCTGCAGCTGCTTTAGTGTTGGCTCAAAGTGTGAGTCTTTCACCACAACCAAAGATGGCGTTAATGTGTCAGTAGACGCCGCCTCTTCTGATTCAGTTTGTGCTTTAACAAAGTCAACCTGACGCTCATTCTCGAAATTGATCAGTTGTTCAAGGTTTCTCGGTCGCCACTGGCCTTTTTTGTATACGACCTGTTGGCTTACGTAGTAATAAGCAGGTGCGGCGCGATAAGCTCGTGTCAGTTTGTTGTTTTGCGTTAAGCCGGTCGCGATAAGATCGATTTCGCCTTTCTGCAGTGCAGGGAACAAGCCAGACAAACGGTAAGCGGGTTTAACCTCAAGCTTTACACCAAGCTCCTGCGCAAATTCACGAGCTAATTCGTAATCCAAGCCAGCAGGACCATCAGGACCGATGTAATAAGAGAGTTGGTTATTTAGGGTGCCGACACGAAGAACGCCACGATCTCGTATCTGCTCAAGGACACTTTTAGGTTCAGATTCAATCTGGCATCCAGCCAACCCAAATAGGGCGATGGCGAGCAGAAGGAACTTAGACGAAAAGATGAGCGTAAATTTAGGCATCAAAATGAAATCTCGAAAAGTGGAAGCTCCTTTATACCAAACCCCGCAAGGCTGGCAAAGCAGGTTTAATTAAACAGTTGTAAAAGTGGTGATAAATGCAGCAAAAGTACCATTTACGCAGAAAGATAAAAAAAATCACGCAAACGGTTGCTTTTGGTGTTACGTCACAAAAAGAAATGCTTTATAATGCGCTCGCATTGAAGAGGTGGGATCGGCATAGGTTTTTAAACCTTCGGGAATAGCTTCGAAGAAAACAGTTAGGTTTTTCCTTTAACCCACTGAATTTATTCCAATACTACCTTAATCAACTGCATAAGAGACGTAAGCACATGAGAATTTTGCGTGGCTCCCCAGCTCTATCTGAGTTTCGTGTTAACAAGCTTTTAGAGCTTTGTCGTGAATTAAGCTTACCTGTAACAGGTATTTACGCTGAGTTTGCCCACTTTGCTGATCTAACGGCAGACCTAGATGAGTCTGAAGTTGAGAAGCTAGAAAAGCTACTGACTTACGGTCCAACGATTGAAGAGCATGAACCTGAAGGTTTACTGCTGCTTGCAACGCCACGCCCAGGCACTATCTCGCCTTGGTCTTCAAAATCAACAGATATCGCACACAACTGCGGACTGGCTAAAGTGTCACGTCTAGAGCGCGGTACTGCTTTCTACATTGAAACCTCTGCTGAACTTTCTGAACTTCAACTTGTTGAGCTGAAAGCAATCCTGCACGACCGTATGATGGAAGTGGTTTTCACTGACTTCGAATCAGCGGCGGCACTATTTACCGTTGCTGAGCCTGCTCCTTATGCGGAAGTTGACCTACTAACTGGTGGACGTAAAGCGCTTGAAAAAGCAAACGTTACCCTAGGTCTTGCACTTGCAGAAGATGAGATTGATTACCTTCTTGAAAGCTTCACTGAGAAGCTAGGTCGTAACCCGACGGACATCGAGCTAATGATGTTTGCACAAGCGAACTCAGAGCACTGTCGTCATAAGATTTTTAACGCTGATTGGACTATCGATGGCGTTAAGCAAGAAAAATCATTGTTCAAGATGATTAAGAACACCTTTGAAACGACACCAGAACATGTTCTGTCTGCTTATAAAGATAACGCAGCGGTAATGACAGGTTCTGAAGTTGGTCGTTTCTTCCCAGATCCAGAAACTCGCCAGTACAGCTACCACCAAGAAAAAACACACATCTTGATGAAAGTTGAAACGCACAACCACCCAACGGCAATCTCACCGTGGCCAGGCGCATCGACAGGTTCAGGCGGTGAAATCCGTGATGAAGGCGCAACCGGTATTGGTGGTAAGCCAAAAGCGGGTCTTGTTGCTTTCTCTGTATCTAACCTTAAGATCCCGAACTTCGTTCAACCTTGGGAAACTGACTTTGGTAAGCCAAGCCGTATCGTTACTGCTCTGGATATCATGCTTGAAGGTCCTCTTGGTGGCGCGGCATTCAACAACGAATTTGGTCGTCCAAACCTACTTGGCTACTTCCGTACTTACGAAGAGAAAGTAAACTCTCACGCAGGTGAAGAAGTGCGTGGTTACCACAAACCAATCATGCTAGCTGGTGGTCTTGGCAACATCCGTGATGAGCACGTTCAGAAGAAAGAGATCCCGGTAGGTGCAAGCCTAATCGTTCTAGGTGGTCCTGCGATGAACATCGGCCTTGGCGGCGGTGCGGCATCTTCAATGGATTCTGGTTCTTCTTCTGAAGATCTCGATTTCGCTTCTGTACAACGTGAAAACCCAGAGATGGAGCGTCGTTGTCAGGAAGTTATCGACCGTTGTTGGCAGCTTGGTGATGCGAACCCAATCGCATTTATCCACGATGTGGGCGCGGGCGGTATCTCGAATGCTCTTCCTGAGCTAGTCGACGATGGCGAGCGTGGCGGTATCTTTAATCTACGTGACGTGCCAAACGATGAGCCGGGCATGAGCCCACTTGAGATCTGGTGTAACGAATCTCAAGAGCGTTATGTAATGGCGGTTGCTGATAAAGACATGGCAACGTTCGACGCGATTTGTAAGCGTGAACGTGCACCGTACGCAGTGGTTGGTAAAGCAACTGAAGAACGTGATCTGAAATTAGAAGATTCACACTTCGACAACACGCCAATCGACATGCCAATGGACATCCTATTAGGTAAAACACCTAAGATGCACCGTGACGCGAAAACGCTAAAAGCTAACAACCCTGCGATTGACCGTTCTGGCATCGAGATGAACGAAGCGGTTGACCGTGTTCTTCGCTTGCCAACAGTCGCTGAGAAAACATTCCTTATCACCATCGGTGACCGCTCGGTAACAGGCCTTGTAGCTCGTGACCAAATGGTTGGTCCATGGCAGGTTCCTGTTGCTAACTGCGCAGTAACAGCGGCAAGCTACGACTCTTACCACGGTGAGGCTATGTCTCTTGGTGAGCGTACGCCAGTGGCACTTCTAGACTTCGGCGCATCGGCTCGTCTAGCGGTTGGTGAAGCAATTACTAACATCGCAGCGACCAACATCGGCGATATCAAACACATTAAACTGTCGGCTAACTGGATGTCTCCAGCAGGTCACCCAGGTGAAGATGCAGGTCTTTACGAAGCGGTTAAAGCGGTTGGTGAAGAACTATGTCCAGCTCTGGGTCTAACTATCCCAGTGGGTAAAGACTCAATGTCGATGAAGACTAAGTGGGAAGAGAATGGCGAGCAGAAAGAAGTAACGTCTCCGCTATCTCTTGTTATCACTGCGTTTGCACGTGTTGAAGATGTTCGTAAGACGATTACTCCTCAGCTTCGCACCCCTGATAACCTTGAAGGACTAGGTAATACAAGCCTAGTTCTTATCGACCTAGGTAACGGCAAAAACCGTATGGGTGCAACAGCACTTGCACAGGTTTACAAGCAGCTTGGTGACAAGCCAGCAGACGTAGACAACGCAGCGCAACTAAAAGGTTTCTACGAAGGCGTTCAAGCACTTGTAGCGAACGACCAAGTTGTCGCTTACCACGATAAAGGCGATGGTGGTCTATTCGTAACGCTAGCAGAAATGGCATTCGCAGGTCACTGTGGTGTTAATGCAAACATTGAAGCGTTAGGTGAAGACACGCTAGCAGCACTGTTCAACGAAGAGCTAGGTGCAGTAATCCAAGTCCGTAACGACGACCTAGACGCAGTACTTTCTACTCTTGCAGCTAACGGTCTAGAAGCATGTTCTCATGTGATTGGCTGCGTTGTTGGTGAAGGGGAAGCATCAGATGAACTAGTGATTAAGTCTGGCGAGTCTGTAGTGATTGAACGTAACCGTACTGAACTACGTACTATCTGGGCTGAGACAACGCACAAGATGCAAGGTCTGCGTGATAACCCAGTATGTGCTGACCAAGAACATGAAGCGAAGAAAGACAACTCGGACCCAGGTCTGAACGTGAAACTGAGCTTTGACGTAAACGAAGACATCGCAGCACCGTTCATCAACACAGGTGCTAAGCCTAAGATGGCGATTCTACGTGAGCAGGGTGTTAACTCTCACGTTGAAATGGCAGCAGCATTCGACCGTGCAGGCTTCGAAGCAACTGATATTCACATGAGCGACATCCTAACAGGTCAAGCGGTACTAGAAGAATACAACGGCCTTGTGGCATGTGGTGGCTTCTCTTACGGTGATGTACTAGGTGCTGGTGAAGGTTGGGCGAAGTCGGTTTTGTTTAATGACTCGACTCGTGACCAGTTTGAAAACTTCTTCAAGCGTGAAGATACCTTCTCTCTAGGTGTGTGTAACGGTTGTCAGATGCTGTCGAATCTACGTGAACTTATCCCAGGTGCGGAGTACTGGCCACGTTTCGTTCGCAACGAATCTGAGCGCTTTGAAGCACGTTTCAGCCTAGTAGAAGTTCAGAAGTCAGATTCTGTATTCTTCAACGGCATGGAAGGTTCTCGTATGCCAATCGCTGTTTCTCACGGTGAAGGCCGCGTAGAAGTACGTGATAACGACCACCTAAACGCGATTGAAAACTCAGGTACGGTTGCTCTACGTTACGTTGATAACAACGGTAACCAAACGCAGCAATACCCGAATAACCCGAATGGTTCGCCAAACGCTATCACAGGTTTAACAACGACTGACGGCCGCGTGACAATTATGATGCCTCACCCAGAGCGTGTATTCCGTACGGTTGCAAACTCTTGGTCTCCGGAAGGTTGGGGCGAGAATGGCGCTTGGATGCGTATGTTCCAAAACGCACGTAAGAACGTGGGTTAATTGAAAACGATTTAAACAGTGTTATCGGGACAATAACCACAAGCGCAGATCGAAAGGTCTGCGCTTTTTTTGGTGGTGAGTGTGGTGTAGGGATCACCGTATAGTGGATGTGTGTATAACAAACTTTTGGACAGAAATGAGTTTTGGAAAATCAAACATTAGCAAATGACTAATAACTTCAGGTATGACAAATAACTAAACCTGATAGAAAAACTGCCACCAAAGAGCAAAAGACAAGACCTGACCCTATTGTTTTTTGTACGCAAAAAAACAGCAGTCAGTGATAGGGTTTAATCGCCAAATAAATTCTACGCAAACTACCATTTTCATGCCGGGCTAAATGACATGGTTCAGCATGCACTCCCAAGGGCCTCAAAGGGAAGATTGAGCACCTTCTGCCCATTTGGTCAGCTTTAAATCGTCCAAAATAAGCAGCACGCAAGGCACAACAATTGACGCTAGTAACGTAGCCGAGACTAAGCCAAACGCAATACTGGCAATTAACGGGATCAGAAATTGCGCTTGCGTACTGGTTTCGGTTAACAGTGGAAGCAATCCTGCAAATGTGGTTAACGAGGTGATAAATATCGCTCTAAATCGGTCACGTACCGCCTCTCGACAAGCGTCTATCAAGCGCTCGCCTTGGGCGATATTCTTCTTAATAAAATTGACCAACAGAATGTTATCGTTAACGACGATACCCGCTAAGGTAGCAAAGCCAACCAAGCTTGGAATAGTCAAATCGAACCCCATGCCCAAGTGCCCCCATACCACACCAATCCAGCCCATAGGGATTGCCAGCAGCACAGCAATCGGTTGAGTGTAGCTTTGTAACAGGAACACTAAAATAAGATAAATCCCCACCACGCCAAGAGCAAAGAAGGTCGCCAGCGAGGAGCCCGTATCTGAGCTTTCTTTATCCTGACCTTGCGAGGTGAAGGTGATGTCTGGGAATTTGTGTTGAGTTTGCGAGACAAATTCGCTATTGAACTGCAGCATGATTTCACGCGCATTGGCAACCCGCGTATCGATATTGCCTTGCACAACCACAGTGTTCATCCCATTAATGCGGTGAATTCGCGAGAAGGCTTGTTTTCTGTCAAACGTCGCAACACTTGATAATGGAACTAGGGTTCCATTGCCTGCCGTCACCATCAAGTTATTCAACTCATACAGGCTAGCTTGGTGCGTAAACTCATCCAGTCTCACACTAATATCCACCAGCTCGCCTTGTTGGAAAACCGTCAGATCAGTACTGCCTTTTACCGCGCTGCGCAGCGTTTGAGCAATGTTGGAAGCATTAACTCCCATCACGCCAGCTTCATCTTTAAGGTTAACGTGAAATTCGGTTCTGCCCTCACGCAGATCGGTGGAGAGGTTATAGACACCGTCAAATCCCTTCAACCATTTCACCAGCGAGCGGCTGACTTGATTGAGCTCTTGTAACGACTCACCCTGAACCCGAATATCAATGCCATTGCCAGCAATGCCCCGTTCTTTATCGGTAAACTTGAGTGAAACCACATCCGCCGTAGGGCCTACTTTTTGTTTCCAATCTTGGATCAGATCTTTAATGCTCTGCTGCCTAAATTGCGCTGGCAATAGATCGGCACTGACGGTTGCCATATGCGGCCCCGACTCATTAGCATCAGCATTTGAGTTGAACATGATCGTGGTGCTCGCGACCAAAGGTTTTGAGCTTGGGTATTTCTCTGCGTATTCTTGGTTGAGTTCATCAAGCGCGTTTGAAACCTTCTCCACCACCGCCTCTGTCTGGCTCAGTAAACTGCCTTGAGGGAGCAAGATACGCGCCTGCAGCACATCACTTTCCAAGGCAGGCATGGCTTTGAATTTCAGCCAACCTGACGAAATGGAAGCGGTTGAAATCATCACCACCATCACCAATATCCCTACTGAAAGATAAGGTGCATTCATCGCCTTGACACTCACTGGCACAAAGAATCTGTCTCTGATGTTTTCAAAACCGGCAATGAACTTGTCCCGTATAGGATTAGAGCGAGATTCAGTATGGCTATGTGCCAAATGAGACGGCAAGATCAAGAAAGCTTCTATCAGACTAACAAGCAAGGTAATCAATAACACGATGGGAATATAGCGTAGTACTTCGCCCATCTTGCCTGTGAGAAACATCAGCGGCCCTATCACCATGATGGTGGTAGCAAACGATGCAATCACACCTGGGAAGACTTGTTTGGTACCTTCAACTGCAGCGTCAAACGCGGGTAGCCCTTGTTGCCTCTTGGCAGCGATGTTTTCTGCAATGATCAACGAGTCGTCCATTAGCAGACCAATCGCGACAATCAGCCCGACCAGCGTCATCATATTCAGGGTATAACCGAGAAGTTGTATCGCAAAAATGGCGCCAAGGAATGAAACCGGCAGCCCCATGGTGACCCAAAAGCTAAAGCGAATATTAAAAAACGCCCACAACATCAAAAATGCCAGTGCTAATCCCTGTGCGCCATTGCTGGTGAGGATTCTCAGACGCTCAATAATATTGGTGCTGGAATCTTGGGTGATGGTTAAAGCGACGCCTTCAGGGGCTCTCGCCTGTTCTTTTTCAACGATGCTGACGATCGCATCTTTGACCGTTAAGGTATCTTGAAATTGCGTTTTGGACACCTGAAGCAAAGCGGCACGCTGACCATTGAACAGGATTTGATTTTCATCGCTAGTGAACTTCTGCTGAATAACGGCAACATCACCGAGGCGAACCTGAGTCCCCGTCTCACTGGATTTAATCACGATATTTTCGAAGTCTCTGACGTTGCTGCCTAAGTGGTCGAAGCGGACGCTGATCTCTTCCAAGTCATTACTAAATACGCCAGCAGGAGTGCTGATACTTTGCTGTTGTACTAGATTGGACAAGTCGGACACACTCAGGCCGTACTGCTGCAACTTCCACTGCGATACGCGAATTTCTATTTCTTGATCCGCAAAACCGCTCACGGTCACCTGAGCGATCAATGGGCTCTCTTTTAACTTGTGCTTAATTTGTTGGGCATAGAGATATAAGTCCCTATCTGACATATTGCCGGTAATCGCGACACTGGCCACCGTTGCCACTCGGTCCAGTTTCGACACCGTGATCTGCTCAACTCGATCCGGAAAATCACTGATGGCGTTAACCTGCTGTTGAATATCGCTGGTTAAAGTGTCAATGTCTTCATCATCGCCGATTTCCACATTGGCGATGACCAAACTCTCTCGGGCATCACAGCTTAACTCTTTAATTCCACTCAGCTTATCGAGAGAATCTTCCAACGGGTAACACACTTCTTCCATCATCTCAAAAGGTGACGCGCCCGGATAAACGATCCGAACCTCAATATTTTTGGTCGGCGTCAACGGAAAAGTGTCTTTCTGCAGTTTGGGCAAGGCAAAAGCCCCTAACAGCAGTACCGCCATCATCAGGACATTGGCGCCAGTGGTGTGCCGAGCAAAAAAAGCGATCATAATTTGCCCTCTTTCTGAATCGCGTTTAGGGCTTTAAATCCGCTCTGCGTATCCAACCAAAGGCCGATTTTCTCATCCGGTTGCGGTTGTAAAGCCATCCCCTCAACGGCGGGTGAAAGTTTACTTAGCACAACCACATCACCGAATTCCACGCCAGATTTGATCACCGCAACCTGCCCTTGGACGAAATCTATCCTGACAGGTTTGCTTTTCAGTTTACCTTCAGAGACAGTGTAAACTTTACCATCATGGATGGCGTTTATCGGTAGCAAGACTTGTTGCTCCATCATTGGTGCTTTAATCGTGACTTTAACGAAAGTCCCACGAATAAGTGGTGGCTTCTCTCCGGGAATGGCTTGCTGATAGGGCTGATTTACTTGTGCAACCAGGCTTTGGCTTTGAGTCTGAGCATCGATTTCACCGCCGGAGCGGCTGATCTCGGCAGGCCAAGTAATTACTTTATCGCCTGCTTGGAGCTCGACTGTCGCGCTCAAGTTGCTATGAACATCTTCGTCAAGCGAGTCAAAGCGATTGGAATTTCTTAGCGGACGCATTTTACCAAGCGGAAACTGCGCGCGAACCTCAACGGCATCGATGTCATCCGCTTTGAGCAGCAATTCCCCCTTGTTGACATACTCGGCGAGTCCAACCAAGGTTTCGACAATGCGAATATCAAATGGGGCTTTAATTACGGTTTGTTCGAGATCTCGGTTTGCAAGTGCTAGTTCCGTTTGCAAAACCTTTTGCTGCGCTTGATTAATTGCCAGTTGGTTTTTCTGTGTCTGGAGCTGTTGCTGGCTGCTGAGCAAGTCTTTGGTCGCGCGGTCTTTCTCTGTTTTGGAGATATGCCCGGTTTCACTCAATTTGATTGAGCGGGCATATTCTGACTGTTGTACCTCAAACTCTTTCTCTGCAATCTTGAGCGAATCGATAATGGTCTGATTCGTTAGCATTAGCACTTCAAGCTCAGCTTGCAAACGGGCAATAGTAAGTTGATAAGCGGTGGGGTCAATTCTAAGGAGTTCGCTGTCTTTGCGGATAATAGCGCCCGTTTTGTATTGCTCAGAAACCCACACAACCGCGCCGTCAAGTTCAGACTGTGCCTGCCAGTCTTGAACAGACTCGGTATGTCCATATCCGATGGCAGAAGGTTGGATATTTCGCGGCTCGACTTTCAACACCCGAACCACCTTTTTAGCAGCCGTATTACTCGCATTAGGCGGTTCAGCCTTCATCCCTGGTGCGATCACCAATAACGCGATGCCCAACAAAACAGGAGGAACAAACAGAGCCCTTTGTAACCAGCTATACCTAGTCATAGCGATTCCCTTACTATATATTAGCTTTTCCTTAAGCAAAAGGTAGCACACCAACATAAGCGGATTTGCTTCCTTGATCTCAAAATAAGTCAGGCCTCACAAATGGAGGCCTGATTGAATTGAGCTACTGATTGTTTTTGCCTTTGCCCATGGTATTTTTGGGGTTCACCATGCCTTGATGAGCATTAAACTCTTGTTGAGAGATAGCGCGATCCGCGTTGCTATCTAACGAAGCAAAACTGTGGCTTTGATTGATATTTTTCAACGTACGTCCCTCTTCTGCTCGCTGGGCAATACGTTCTGAGCGTGCTTGATTGAACTCGGCTTCGGTTATCTTGCCATCACCATCGAGATCAAACTGTGAAAATACTGGGCGTGACATATTGTTATTCATGCCTTTATTCATGCCTTTATTCATGCCTTTATTCATTCCACCAGCCATTGCTCCGAAGGCAATAACGATACCGAGTAACGCGATTATCGTGCTTTTGATTTTCATGACGTTTTCCTTCTCTTTGTTTCACTACTTAAGAATATACTAATGTAAGTAAGATAACGTCATGTGATGTAAAGGTATGTAAAGATGGCTAAGTAGATATCGATTTATGTTCTTATCGGTTTGTAAGCGCAGCGCAACAGAAATTATGAAACTTCTGCCGCTAGTACTCTGGTAAGAGTACAGGCATAGCTATGTCCAAATGGTTTTCAAATTATCCCAAACTTTCAGCCACCGAAATCGAAACCGAAAAGCCAATGATATAAAATCCCTAGTTTCGAAAAATATGGCGATTTTTAGACATTCAGAGTGTTTTCGAACTTTTGCCCAGCAGTTTGCCTTGCAAATATCCAACAGACAAGGGATTACTTTTAGTAGGGCAAATACATGTTAACATTCTGTTAACTCTGACTGGTAATGGGGCAATAATGATTCCCAGAACATACAAAAAAGCCGCTGGATTGAACCCCAGCGGCTTATTATTTTCTAGCATCTAGCATCTAGCGCTTAGATTAGTTGTTGCTGTGTAGTTCGCTGTTTAGCTCAACAGCAGACTTGTTCGCAAGACATTCAATTTGGCCAGTGATTGAGTTACGACGGAACAGAAGATCAGAAACGCCAGCTAGATCGCGAGCTTTAATGATCTCTACTTCGTTGCCTTCTTTATCTAACATGCGAACCTTAGTACCCGCAGTCACGTAAAGACCAGACTCAACCGTACAACGGTCGCCCATAGGGAAGCCAAGACCAGCGTTTGCGCCTAGTAGGCAGTTTTCGCCGATAGAGATAACCATCGTACCGCCACCAGACAGAGTACCCATGATAGAAGCGCCGCCGCCGATGTCTGAACCGTTACCTACAACAACACCCGCAGAGATACGACCTTCAACCATGCTCACGCCAGTTGTACCAGCATTGAAGTTGATGAAACCTTCGTGCATTACTGTTGTGCCTTCGCCTACGTGTGCGCCAAGACGAACACGAGAAGTGTCAGCAATACGAATACCTGTTGGTACTACGTAGTCCACCATTTTAGGGAACTTGTCTACGCAATCTACAGACAGAGCACGACCTGCAAGGCGAGCTTCGATTTGACGCTCAGCCAGCTCAGGTAGGTCGATAGGGCCTTCGTTTGTCCATGCGATGTTGTGCAGTAGACCGAAGATGCCGTCCAGTACCGTACCGTGTGGTTGTACTAGGCGGTTAGAGATAAGTTGTAGCTTTAGGAAGCCTTCAGCAACTGATGCTGGCTTCTCGTCAGTAGCAAGAACAACAAGAACAAGTGGCTGTTCAGACGCTGCCGCTTTTTCTGCGAAAGATGCGTTAGCTGCATCATCGTTTGCTGCGAATGCTTTCGCCAGTTCTGCGCTTTGTGCAGCAGAGATTTCGATAGCTTGGTTGCCTTCAGCGTAACCTGACACTTCAGCTACAGCTGCTACAAGAGCGTCGCTTGGGTTTAGAAGCGGGTTAGGGAAGAACGCTTCAATGATTTTATTGTCGCGATTTTTGGTTGCCGTACCGAAGGCTAGTGAAAAATAAGCCATGTTGAATCTCCATGTGTTGAGTCTTGATTTTGCTATTCCAAAACAACGGCTCGAATAACAAGCGCTGCCGTTAGCAAAGTTAATTTAATTGCGTTCATCATAAAGAGAGCGCCCTCGTTATGAAAGGGCGTATCGGGATAAAGTCTGTAAAATGATATTGCTTGTCTTTTGAGAGATGGTTTTCATTATCCGGATATTATACCTCGCTCTTAAATATGGGCGTTCTTACTTAAGTAGCGCGGTGCCATTTCATTTCCATGCCTGACACTTATCTTTAGTCCATCCTCTTGTTAGCCGTATCAATAGAGTGAGTCACACTTTCTTTATAAATTCATGTTTATTATCAGAATTATTCGACTTCTGTTGATTAATCGCTTGTGCCTACAGTTAGGGTAAATACTCAACTTTCCAGACATGTAATTAAGAGAACGATCACTAAAACCCTGCAAGATGTCAGTATATTGCCTGCCATAACGACATTAAAACGATTAATAAAGGATCTTCTATGAATTTTACTAAGTCTTTACTGGTGTTATCTATCGGCGTAGCGATGGTTGGTTGTGGCTCGGACAGTGACGATATCGCAGTGACATGTGACACTGCCGCTTCTTGTACCAAGTTTACTGTTTTACATACCAACGATAACCATGGTCGCTTCTGGGAAAATAGTAAGGGTGAGTATGGAATGGCGGCTCGTAAGACGTTGATTGATAGTATTCGTGCGGAAGTGACTCAAAACGGTGGTGAGACGATCCTACTGTCCGGTGGTGACATTAATACTGGTGTTCCAGAGTCTGATATGCAGGATGCGATACCAGATTTTGTTGGCATGAACCTTCTTGGTTACGATGCGATGGCATTAGGTAACCATGAATTCGACAACACCTTGGATGTGCTTGAGATGCAATCTGAGCTAGCTGACTTCCCGATGCTTGCGGCGAATATTTATATCAAAGATGGAGACACAGTTACTGATGAACGCCTTTTCTCTCCATATAAAGTATTCACCATTAATGGTTTAAAGATTGCTGTTATTGGCCTGACAACCAAAGATACGGCTAAATTAGTTAATCCTGACAACGTCGCGACAATTCACTTTGCCGACCCACAAGTTGAAATCAAAAAAGCCATAAAAGAAATAGAGGCCAATGAAACGGTTGACCTGATTTTTGCTACCACGCATATGGGGCATTACGCAGATGGTCAGCATGGTAGTGAAGCGCCTGGCGATGTATTGCTTGCTCGCTCTCTAGAAGAAGGTCAGCTAGATGCAATTATTGGTGGACACTCTCAAAACCCTGTTTGTATGGAAGGCAATGAATACGCCGACTTCAACCCAGGGGATGACTGCAAACCTGATCAGCAAAATGGTACCTACATCATGCAAGCTCACGAGTGGGGTAAGTATGTAGGCAGAGCTGACTTTGAGTTTTATGACGGCAAACTGCATTTAGCGAAGTACGATCTGGTTCCTGTGAACCTAAAAGAGAAGGATGAAAACGGTGATTATCAGTTTATTCAATCTGAAATAAAGCCTGATGCAGCTGTAAAAGCTACTCTCTACCCATATCAACAACAAGGGCAAGATCTCCTCGATGTCATCATCTCAAAGACAGATGCAAAACTGGAAGGTGATCGTGATGTTGTTCGTTCAGAACAAACTAATCTTGGTCACTTGTTAGGAGAAGCATACCGCACTTATGAATTGGTGAATGCTGACTTTGGTGTAATGAACTCTGGTGGTGTCCGTGACTCAATTGCGGCAGGAGACATTGCTTATCGTGATGTACTGACGGTTCAACCTTTTGGGAACTTCGTGACTAAAGCAACGATGACAGGTGCTGAAGTAAAAGCGTATTTGGACGTTGTTGCGACGAAGACTGCAGGATCCGGCGCTTATGCCCAACTCGACAATATCAGCTTAACGGTTGACTGCGATTTGAGTGATGTGACCATTCGAGACATCAATGGCAAAGGTTTTGATTTAGCAGACACTTACACGTTCTCCGTGATCAGTTTCAGTGCGGCTGGTGGTGATGACTACCCAGTAATTGACGTTGAATCGACACAGTTAACGGATGCCTCGGTACTGCGCGAATTCTTTGTTAAGAACCCTGATGTCACTGCAGCGAATTACGCACCAGCGGATGGTGATCTAATCTACATGAGTAAAGGTTTAGAAGTAAAAGGCTGCCCTGCGAACTAATTTATAATTCGTAAACAAAAGCGCCAAAGAAAATAGCCAGCGAATCGCTGGCTATTTTTGTATCAGAAATTTGTTGTTCTGAGCTTAAACAAACAGCGCCTTATGAGCTTGTTCAATACCTTCAATCAGCATCTGCATACCAATAACGGCGAGTATCAAACCCATCATTCGGGTAATTACATTCAATGCACTTGGTCCAACGGCTTTAACGAAGCGCTCGCCAAATACAAACAATACGTAGGTTAAGGCGCATAGTAGGCCAAAGGCGACGATGGTGATGATGGTTTCGTAGATGCCTTCGGTGCTGGCAAAGTTCATCGCGGTGGCAATGGTGCCCGGTCCGGCTAATATTGGCATTGCCAGTGGCGAGACGGCGATACTGAGCGCCGCATCTTGTTGAGCGTCTGAGTTGACCTTCTCTTTTGCTTTAGAGTGTGTTGAGTCACCTTGCAGCATATGAAAGCCAATCAAGAACACGAGGATCCCGCCGGTGATACGAAGCGCGTAAAGCGTGATACCAAAGAGGTCGAAGATGAGTTTACCCGAGACAGCAAAGGTGCTGACGATGATGAAGGCGATGAACACTGAGCGGAAAGCGATAGACTTGACCGTTTCCCTATCATTATCACCTGTTAATCAAAGAAAGATCGGTGTGTTGGCGATAGGGTTCATGATGGCAAAAAAGCCCATGAACACGGTAATGGTATGAATGATGAGCTCTTTCATATTATTCCTTTGAAAATATGTAGTTAAATACGACAGCAGAATGTATTTAATCTTAGATACAAATAATTATTAGAAATAGATAGTAGAGCAAGTGTGAATAAAAAACAGCCAGCATAAGGCTGGCTGTTTGGTTTTAGTGATAGGTGTAGAGTTTTAGTCGTCCGTTATTGCTTGATTCTCAACTAACAGACTCTACATAACAGGCAGATTGTGGGACTCACTTTGTCGTTATGCGTGTTGAGATTCACTCACTGCCACAGCCAATGCAACCGTCGCTCCGACCATTGGGTTGTTGCCCATGCCGATGAAGCCCATCATCGCCACGTGAGCAGGAACTGAAGAGCTACCTGCGAACTGAGCATCAGCGTGCATTCTGCCCATGGTATCGGTCATGCCGTAAGACGCTGGGCCTGTTGCTACGTTATCTGGGTGCAATGTTCGACCTGTACCGCCACCTGAAGCAACTGAGAAGTATGGCAAACCTTGGCGAGTGCGTTCTGCTTTGTAGATACCAGCAACAGGGTGTTGGAAGCGTGTTGGGTTGGTTGAGTTACCCGTGATACTCACATCCACTTCTTCTCTGTGCATGATCGCTACACCTTCACGTACATCATCAGCGCCGTAACACAAGATCTCGCCACGAGGGCCTTGTGAGAAGCGGCGACGTTCTGTTTCAACTAGCTCACCCGTTTGGTAATCAAATTGAGTGCGAACATAAGTAAAGCCATTGATGCGAGAGATTAGGTAAGCGGCATCTTTACCTAGACCGTTCAAGATAACTTTCAATGGTGTTTTGCGTGATTTGTTCACGTTCAGTGCAATCTTGATCGCACCTTCTGCAGCAGCAAAAGATTCGTGACCCGCAAGGAAAGCAAAGCAGTGGCTCTCTTCATTGAGAAGGCGAGCAGCCAGTGCGCCATGGCCGATACCGACTTGGCGTTGCTCCGCAACACTGCCGGGTTTTGTGAATGCTTGAAGGCCTTCACCAATGATATTCGCTGCTTGTTCTGCGTTGTTCGCTTTACGGAACAGAGCCAATGCTGCACCAAGAGTGTAGGCGTCAGCGGCGCTTTCAAAAGCGATAGGTTGAGTGTCCATCACCAGCGCTTTTGGATCGACATTGTGTGATAGACAGTATTGGTTTGCTTGCTCTAAAGAGTCGAAGTTCATTTCTGCCAATACGCGAGTTACTGATTCATTAAATTGAGTGTTCATCATATCTTTCCTCTAAATTGGCAAAAATTATTGTTGGCGTGGGTTAATCGTGGTCACGGCTTCGTCGAAGCGACCATAAGTCCCAGTCGCAAGGTCA
Organism: Vibrio sp. 10N.222.51.C5; assembly: GCF_041474575.1. Taxonomy (NCBI): domain Bacteria; kingdom Pseudomonadati; phylum Pseudomonadota; class Gammaproteobacteria; order Vibrionales; family Vibrionaceae; genus Vibrio; species Vibrio sp. 10N.222.51.C5. Next base: position 66,109 of record NZ_JBFRUJ010000005.1, on the reverse strand, counting down.
GCAGCTTCGTTCGCAGGTACGCCTTGGTTAATCGCCTTCATCATTTTGCCGAGGTTGAGATATTCATAGCCAATCACTTCGCTGTGATCATCAAGTGCAAGCTTAGTCACGTAACCTTCTGCAAGCTCTAGGTAACGAACACCTTTTGCTGAGGTTGAGTAGCTGGTGCCGACTTGGCTGCGTTGTGTTTGACCTAAGTCTTCTAACGCTGCGCCAATTTCTAGACCACCTTCAGAGAAAGCAGACTGAGTTCGACCGTAAACAAACTGTAGGAAGATTTCGCGCATCGCTACGTTGATAGCATCACATACTAAGTCAGTATTAAGCGCTTCAAGAATGGTTTTTCCTGTGAGGATTTCAGCAGCCATTGCGGCAGATTGCGTCATACCTGAACAACCAATCGTTTCGATTAATGCTTCTTCGATGATGCCATTTTTTACGTTAAGAGTCAGTTTTGCAGCACCTTGTTGTGGTGCACAAGTGCCAACACCGTGGCTTAAGCCAGAAATAGCGATGACATCTTTTGGGCTAACCATTGCGCCTTCAACTGGAATTGGAGCTGAATTGTGAAGGTCACCCCTTTGAATAGGGCACATTGATTGAATTTCTGAAGAGTAGTGCATAATGTTTTCTCACTTGTAGAGCCATTTAAGACCTAGGGCGTTGAGAAAACAGGACGTGTTGGAAGAGGTGCGGCTAATTCACTACAGATCTTGAGTATCGATAATCCAAAGGTGTTTTGGATCTTGGTCTTAATAGACTAAGTCCATTTCAAAATGGAAGAATAGCGATACGTCCAACAGTATTACCTGTTTTCGATTCTGTAGGAGTCATTAGCACTGTTCGAAAGAACGGGCGGTTGAAGCAAAAGCTTAGGTGGAACCCCATCACCTGATGGCTATAGATTAGATCTTTATCACACTTTCATGCAAGCGAATGTTTAGAGCGATTTCGACTATAAACAGAGTTCATTATATTTCGATAAGTATAAAAAAACGCCAATAACGAGCTCTAATTAGAGGTGTCATTGACGTTTCAACAGAGGTATCAGCTAGTTACGCTGCATCTTCTTCTGCGTCTTCAACAGCTTCAAGTTTCTTTTCTTTTTTCGGAGCTGGTTTGCGCTTAGCACCTAATGCATAAAGAACTTCTTCTTTATTCTTCGCTAGGTACATTGCAAGTTCTTCTTGCTTGCCTTCATCTTCAACTAAGTCGCTTTTGCTTAACAGTTCAAAAAGCTCATCAGCCATATCCAGCATTTTGTCGTATGCGTCAGCTTCGGCTTTAGAGGTAAAAGTCATTTTCTCTTCTCCGTTGCGTTCCACCACGTACTTGACGATAACAGCCATGGTTAATCCTCTAAGTTTGATAAATTTTACTGGCTTTTTATACAGTTTCTGATGTTAAAAGTCCAGTTGGAGCCCTAACAATGCGGCCTCAATCTTGATGTGTAGCCCAGTCTTCACAATAACTCATGAAAGATTTCAGCAGCGGGCTCTGGTATTTGTCTTTGTGTACCAGCATCCAGAAACGTCGTTTCATGTCGAGTGGGACATCGAGTGCTTTCACTCGGCCTGAGTCAATTGCTCGTTGCGCCGCCAGTCGTGATAAACACGCGAATCCAAGATTGGCAGAAACTGAATTGATGATCGCCTCGGTGGTGTTGAGTTCAAAGGATTCATACCAGTGTTCGATACGCGGTGCGACGGCACGAAGGAAAAACTCGCGAGTCCCTGAGCCTGATTCACGTAGAATCCAGTGACTATCTTCTAAATCGCTTAAAGTCACTTTTTCTTTTGAAACGAGAGGATGTTGATTACTAACAATAATACACATTTCATCGCTGCTAAACTGACTCGAAATGAGTTCAGGGTGTAATGTTTTTCCTTCAATTAGCGCGATATCAAGTTCATAATCCACCAACTTTTGGCAGATCAGCGCACTGTTTGAAATGAACAAGCTTTGATCCTGATGTTGAGTTCGTTCACGAAAGCCAGACAGAATAAACGGTGCGACCTGATTACCAATTGTGTCACTCGCACCGACCTTTAGATTGCCACTTAAAGGCTGGTCGTCACGGAACAAAACATCAATACCAGCAGCACGATGTAATATCTCATCCGCCAAAGGAAGAAGCTTTTGTCCTTCTTGATTGAGAATTAATCGGTTATTAACCCGGTCAAATAGAGAGTGACCGAGTTGTTTCTCCATTTCGCCTAGCGCCATGCTGACAGCAGCTTTAGAGAGAAACATCGCCTCAGAGGCAGCGGTCAATGTCGAGTGCTGGGTAATAGTGACGAACACTTTGAGTTGTTTAATTGAAATATTAGCCATCAGATTCCTAGTTTTACTCTGCTGGTGAAAATGGATTCTGTTCAGTATTGATGAACACTTGTTATATATAATTGGATATTGTTTAACGAAGCGCAAGCGTATTATGGCTTCAACAAGCTGATGAGTTCACAAGTTTAGTGAATTAAGTTTAAGAGAGGCTGACATGATTCAACGTATTAAATATAGATTAACAGGAGCTCCAACACCCATGGCTGGGTTAGCACTCGCAATTGCAAGCTTAGGCTGGTGTTGGGATGGTGTTTTAGTCGCACAAGGTATCTTACACACACCGGGTTTGGTGCAGTGGATCAGTGCTGGCATTGCGGCGGTATTACTTCTTGTTTTAGCTGTGAAATTTTTGATTCACGGCCACCTATTACGTGAAGACCTTGCACATCCTGTTGTTGGCAGTGTTGTACCCACATTCGCGATGGGTTGTATGGTGGTGTCTGCTTCGTTGGCTCCAATCTCTCAATTCTTACAAGAAACGGTGTGGCTCGCTTCGGTAGCTTTGCATGTCGTGTTCTTGGTGAGCTTCTTATACCACAGAGCTAAAAACTTTGAGATTCACCACATGGTGCCAAGCTGGTTTGTACCACCAATCGGTATTATCGTGGCAGACGTTTCTTTTTCAGGTAACCCGATCTTAGAACCCGTTGCTCACGCGACTCTAGTCTTTGGTTTATTGGTTTATGCGGTAATGCTACCTCTCATGATTTATCGTTTGATCTTCTCTCATGAAGTGCCAGATGCGGCGAAACCAACCATTGCGATTATGGCGGCACCAGCAAGTCTATCTCTAGCTGGCTACCTAACGGTGACGGCAAATCCTTCGCCAGTTATCATCGGTCTATTGTTTGGTATTGCAGTGCTAATGACGTTCATTATCTATATGGCGTTTTTCAAACTACTTCGTCTGCCATTCAGCCCTGGTTATGCAGCGTTTACCTTCCCAATCGTGATTGGTGCAACAGCCTTGTTTAAACTGGCGGCTTGGATGCAAACTGTTGGTGTGGAAGCTCACTATGTGGATCAAGTGTTCAACCTAGCGTATCTAGAATTGATTGTGGCAACGTTTGTAGTGGGTTATGTGGCGGTTCGTTATTACATGAATTACAAACCTCACCGTGTTCTAAGTGCGGTAGGTAGTAGATTGTAAGAAGCAATAGTTCAAAAGATAAACGGACCTTAAGTTTTCAGTATTTCATAAGCTTATATTCCTAATCCAAACACGGCACTTATGCTAATCTGGCTTTATATTGTGGCAAGATTAGCGTGAGTGCACTTTGTTTACTGTTTACCATTCCAATAAAGTTGATACTTTAAAAATTCTTCTCGTTCACTTAATCAAAAGTGACCCTTTAGCCAATCCCTTCGAAAAAGAGCAGATTCTGGTTCAGAGCCCGGGTATGTCTCAGTGGCTTAAGATGGAACTCGCCAAAGAATTTGGCGTAGCAGCAAATATCGATTTCCCACTCCCAGCAACCTTCATTTGGGATATGTTTACCCAAGTGCTTCCTGATGTGCCTAAGCGCAGTGCTTTTAACAAAGAAGCGATGACGTGGAAGCTGATGAGTTTGCTACCCGCTAAGCTTGACCACCCTGATTTCTTACCCTTACAACGCTATCTTGAAAACGACGAAGATGATTCGAAGCTGTATCAATTGGCTGAGAAGATTGCCGATATCTTCGATGGATACTTGGTATATCGTCCTGAGTGGATGGCGATGTGGGAAGCGGGCGAGCCCGTTACAGAATTGATTGATGGTGAAGGGCAGCAAGAACACCCTTGGCAACCGATTTTGTGGCAAGCACTCTATGAGAAAACCTTGTCTCAAGGCCAATCTAAGTATCACCGTGGCAACTTGTATCACGACTTCATTGAAGCGCTAGCCAAGCAACAAGGTCAACTGCAACATCTGCCTAAACGCTTATTTGTGTTTGGTATTTCTTCGTTGCCTCCTCGCTACATGGATGCATTGAAAGCGCTTGGCGAGCAGATTGATGTGCACTTGATGTTTACCAATCCTTGCCAACATTACTGGGGCGATATTCGCGATCGTAAATACTTGGCAAGAGTTGAAGCCCAGCGTCGTAAGCAGTTTGCGTTGGTTGATGGTTTACCTCAACTAGAAGGCGAAGTATCACCACTGAAAGATGGCATTGAAGCAAACGTTGAAGACGAACTACACACCAGCCAAGCTGTCGGTAATAGTTTGCTGGCGTCTATGGGTAAATTAGGCAGAGATAACCTGTTCTTGTTATCTCAATCTGACAGCGAAGAGCACGAATTCTTTATTGATGTTGAGAGAGATAACCTACTTCACCAACTGCAAGCCGATATTCTCCAGTTAGAAGAACATCAAGACGACCACATCTTAGATTCCAGCAACCATAAACAGGTGGTTGAGCTTGGCGATCGCTCTCTGACCGTACATGCGTGTCACAGCCCAATGCGTGAGGTTGAAGTCCTTCATGATCAGCTGTTGGCGATGTTTGATGCCGACCCGACACTGAAGCCACGCGATATCATCGTGATGGTGTCTGACATTAATGCTTATAGCCCAGCGATTCAGGCGGTATTTGGTAATGCTCCGGGTGAGCGCTATATCCCATATTCAATCTCAGATAGAACCGCCGACCAAGAAAGCCCAATATTGACTGCTTTCATGCAGCTGGTCGCGCTACCGAATACGCGTTGTTTAGCGTCTGAGTTACTAGAGCTATTAGAAATTCCTGCAATGATGGCGCGCTTTGGTATTGATGAGTTTCAATTCGAGCAAGCCAAGCAATGGGTTGAAGAAGCGGGCATTCGTTGGGGTGTTGACGCTTCAACGGCGACAGAATTTGACCTACCTGCAACCGAGCAAAATACCTGGCTATTTGGTATCCAGCGTATGTTGTTGGGCTATGCGATGTCGGACTCTGCGGGCTTGTTTGAAACTGAACACTCTCCGATTGCCGCTTATAACGAAGTTCAGGGTATTAACGCCGAACTTGCGGGTAAGTTAGCGCACTTTATTGACCGTATCGCTCATTACCGCCAACGACTAACTGAAACCCAATCAATCGATATGTGGCGTGAAACCTTGCTGCAAATGATTGACGATTTCTTTGCCGTTGAGCTAGAAGGCGAGGTGGTGCTTAAGTCGATTCGTGATGCACTTTCTCAACTGAATGAACAGCTTGATGATGCCTTGTACGAACAAGAGCTATCGCCAAGCATCATTTATCAGTACTTAAACAATAAACTGTCGGGCGCGCGTATCAGTCAGCGTTTCTTAGCGGGGCAAGTGAATTTCTGTACTCTGATGCCGATGCGTTCTATCCCGTTCAAAACCGTTTGTCTATTAGGCATGAATGACGGTGTTTACCCTCGCTCAATGCCGCCAGAAGGCTTTGATTTGATGAATGGGCGCACGCGTCCCGGTGACCGTTCTCGTCGAGATGATGACCGCTACCTATTCTTAGAGGCGATGTTGTCGGCGCAAGAGTGCTTGTACATCAGCTATGTCGGCCGCTCGATTCAAGATAATACTGAGCGAGTGCCGTCGGTATTGGTTTCAGAGTTGATTGAGTACTGCCAGCAAAACTACTGCCTAAGTGAAGACCAATCATTACCAAGTGATGATTCAGGCATCAAACTGACTCAAGCGATCAGCTTTGAACACACAATGACGCCGTTCAGCCCTGCAGCCTTTACTCAAGGTGATGCAAGCCATGTATTGAGTTACGCCAAAGAATGGCTTCCTGCGGCTAACCGTTCCGGTGAATGCAGTGGCGAATTCAATCGTGCGTTGGATGACTATTTGCTTGGTGCGACTTATCCGTTAGAACTCGATCTGGTTGAACTGCAGCGTTTCTGGCGCTTGCCGGTACAATACTTCTTTAATCGTCGCCTAAAAGTAGTGTTTGAGCCACCGCTTCCGGTAATGGAAGACGATGAGCCGTTCGTGCTTAATGGCTTAGAAAGCTTCCAGCTTAAGGATGCTCTGCTGCAAGTGTTGCTAGACCATCCAGAAGGGGCTGATGAAGCGGTTCGATTGTTTGTCTCTGAGCAAAAAGCACAGGGCCGATTACCGGTCGGCGCTTTTGGTGATATCGAATTTGAAACCAATCGCGTTCAAGCAGAAGACTTAGCCAAAGAGATTCGATTTGTAAGTGGGCAGCCACAGCAAGATCTTGAGGTAAATATTGAATTTGACGTGCTAGGCGAGGGTAAACCCGTTCGTTTGATGGGTTGGCTTACTCAAAACTATCAATCGGGGCTGGTACGTTTTCGTAGTGGCAAAATTCGTTCGCAAGATTACTTGGCCGCGTGGATCGATCACTTGTGTTGCGCAGTGATGGGGCACGGCAAAACGACTCATATTATTGGTTATGACAGAAAAGAAGGTGTGGTTCACCAAACGCTACAACCTATCGGTGATGCGCAGCAGGCGAAGAGTTTATTGGCTGAGTTAGTGCGACTGTTTTATCAAGGTATGACGGCACCACTGCCGTACTTCCCGAAAACCGCCTTGGCCAGCGTTGAAGCGGGTTTTAGCCGCGGTAAATGGGTCGATGATGAAGAGAAGTCGCTCAAGAAAATGGCCGATACTTTTAATGACAGCTTCGCTTTCACGGGCGAGGGTCGAGATACCTACATCTCGCGTATTTGGCCTAAGTGGGACGATGAGCTGGCGGCTGAGTCGCGTATGTATTCAACGCTTGTGTTACAGGCGGCAAGGTTGGCTGCTGCCGATCTGGAAGATCAGGAGTAAGTGGCTGTGATCGATAAGATCAATTGTGTGTACGCTGAACTAATGAAAGACGAAAGAGAGTCGCTGGTAAGCATTTGGGACGCTTGCTTTCAAGGTGAAGGGAATCAAGATGAAGAGAAGCAAGGTACAGTAAATAAAGTGGCCGCCAGTAAATCATTATTAGTGTAGGGCGTTCGCTGTACGGCCACAGGTCAGAGGGACCATTATTCTGTGGTTCTAAGTAGGCAATGAGTATAAGACTCGAATCGCGCTCCTGAACTCGTGGGCGCATAGTAGCGAGGCGATCCGAATTGATCCGTGAGAGAGATCGCACTAACTATTAACAAATCAGCGTAGGACGTAAATTGAATGACGTTTTCCATGCTAGGTCACATTTGTAACAACATATTTATCAGAAGGCAGTAAGGCATGACGACCACAAGCAGTGTTCAGGTAATTGCTCCACAGACACTCAATACCATGACGTTTCCACTTCATGGCGCGCGTTTAATTGAAGCATCGGCGGGTACAGGTAAAACATTTACCATCGCTGGCTTGTACTTACGCCTACTGCTCGGACACGGCACGGCAGCACCACAAGGCGAGCTCGCGGAAGCCACCCGACACCATGAGCCACTAACCGTAGACCAAATTCTGGTGGTGACTTTTACTGAAGCAGCAACGGCTGAGCTGCGAGATCGTATCCGTGCTCGAATCCATGATGCGCGCATTGCGTTTGCTCGCGGGCAAAGTGACGACCCAGTGATTGCTCCTTTGCTGCAAGAAATCGAAGACCACGCTGGCGCTGCAAAAACACTGCTCAATGCCGAAAGGCAAATGGACGAAGCCGCGGTCTACACCATTCACGGCTTTTGTCAGCGAACGTTGACTCAAAATGCCTTCGAGTCTGGCAGCCGATTTGATAATGAGTTTGTGACAGATGAAAGCCATCTTAAAGCGCAAGTAGTAGCCGACTATTGGCGTAAGCAGTTTTACCCGCTACCTATTCAGCTAGCAGGTGAGGTGCGTAATATCTGGGGTTCACCGGCTGCATTGTTAGCAGACGTCAATCGTTATCTGACGGGTTCTCCATTGAAGCTAACCGTCGACGCGATGTCGGGTGATTTGCAAACTCTACACAATCAAAACCTAGACAAAGTGAAGCAGCTTAAAGCACTGTGGTGTGAGTCTGAAGCGGATTTTTTAGCTTTGATCTCTGGTTCGGATGTGAACAAACGTAGCTACACCAAGAAGTCTCTGCCGACATGGCTAGAGGCGGTGACGGCATGGGCGCAAAGCGACACCCATGATTATCAATACCCAGATAAATTAGAGAAGTTTTCACAAGCCACGTTAATCGAGAAAACACCGAAAGGCACCGCACCGCAGCACGCCGTTTTCGAAGCGATTGAAGATTTCTTAAATAACCCTGCCGACTTGAAAGCTCCGTTATTGGCGCATGCGATTACCCATTGTCGAACTATGCTAGCCAAGGCTAAACAGCAGAAGCAGTGGTTGTCGTTTGATGACTTACTGACTCAGTTATCCGCGTCGATCGATGTCGATGAGCAATCCTTGCTGGTGGAAAGAATTCGCACCTTATACCCGGTAGCGATGATCGATGAATTCCAAGATACCGATCCACTGCAATACAGTATTTTTAGCCGAATCTATCTCGATAATCCGCAGTGCGGTTTGTTTATGATCGGTGACCCGAAGCAGGCGATTTATGGCTTCCGTGGCGCAGATATCTTTACCTATATCAAAGCGAGAAACCAAGTTAGTGCTCACTACACTTTAGGCACCAACTGGCGTTCAAGTGCGGATATGGTCAGTGCAGTAAACCAAGTGTTTATGAATTCAGACAGTCCGTTTATCTATGATCAAGACATTCCATTTTTGCCTGTTGCAGCCAGTCCATCGGCTGATAAGCGCCAATGGGTGATGAACGGAGAAACTCAGCACGCACTCACCTTTTGGCTACAAGAGGCTGAAGACAAGCCGTTACCAAAGGGCGAATATCACAAAGCCATGGCCGAGGCGACAGCGAGTCAAATTCAAACCATTCTGACCGCTTCTCAAAATCAACAAGCCTATTTTGATAACGGCAAAAAACAACATGCCGTGAATGCGGGTGATATTGCTGTTTTGGTTCGAACCGGTAGTGAAGGTCGTCTGATCAAGAACGCGCTGTCTGAGCAAGGCATTGCGAGTGTCTACTTGTCGAACAGAGACAGTGTGTTCATTAGCTTGGTCGCACAAGATATTCAACGCCTATTGCAAGCGGTGCTGACACCAGAAAACGATCGTGCATTGCGCGCGAGTTTAGCCTCTGAGTTGTTCGCTCTGGATGCGGCTTCATTGGATGAACTCAACAATGATGAAGTGGTTTGGGAAAATGTCGTTAACGAATTTCGTGAGTATCGTAAGTTGTGGCTACAGCGTGGCGTGCTACCAATGCTGCGCAGTGTGATCAGCAAGCGACATCTCGCGGAACGCTTACTGGAAGAAGAAAATGGTGAGCGCTCACTCACCGACTTGATGCACATAGGCGAATTGCTGCAACAGGCAAGGCAAGAGCTTGATAGCGACTATGGCTTGCTGCGTTGGCTAGCAGAAGCGATTTCCGATGCTCAAAATGGTTTAGGCGGGAGTGAAGATGACATTCAGCGTCTTGAATCGGAGAGAAACTTGGTTCAAATCGTTACCATTCACAAGTCGAAAGGTTTGGAATATGACTTAGTATTCCTGCCATTTGTTGCGAGTTATCGAGAAGCGAGCGAGGGCAAATTCTACGACCATGATTCAGACACCACGGTGTTGGATATTACAGGTAGTGATAGTGCCTTAGCTCAAGCCGATAAAGAGCGACTCGCGGAAGACTTGCGTTTGATTTATGTAGCGCTGACTCGTGCGGTTTATGGCTGTTTCATTGGCATGGCACCACTGCGTAAAGGGCGTTCAACCAAAGAGCCGACCGGCGTGCATTTGAGTGCGATGGGCTATTTGGTTCAAAACGGTCAAGAGCAAGGTATTGCCGAATTGCATCAGGCTCTTGCAGCCATTGAGGGCAAGAACTCAAGTGTGCTGCTAGCCGAAACTCCAACCGCGCACGAGCAAGTGTTTGTACAGACAGAGCAAGTGAGCGAAGACTTACATGCGAACGAGCTAAAGGCTTCAATCGACAGGGCTTGGCGTATCACCAGTTACTCGGGGCTTGTAAAGCAAGGCAGTCACGGTGCGAGTCATGACGCGACCATTGAGGTATCTGGCTTTGATATTGACTCGGCTGATGAGCAGGATGAATCTGAGTTGATTGAACCTGAACGATCTATCTTTACGTTCCCACGTGGTGCTCGCCCAGGTACTTTCTTGCACACCTTGTTTGAGGAGGTTGAATTTACCGAACCAGCAACCAGTGAGCATAACACGCAAGTAATCACTCACTTATTAGAATCAGAGCAATATGAATTAGAGTGGCTACCTGTGCTTCAGCAATTGGTCGACACGGTGCTGAACACCGCGTTGGATGGCAAAAATCTAAAGCTAAGTGAGAAAGACTCGACTCAACGATTAGTCGAAATGGAGTTCTTGTTGCCTATCGAAGTGTTGGCCGCATCTGAACTGAATCAAACCATTCAATATCACGACCCGTTATCGGCTAAAGCCGGCGACCTAGGTTTCCAAACCGTGCAAGGTATGCTAAAAGGCTTCATCGATTTGGTGTTTGAGCACCAAGGTAAATACTATGTACTCGACTGGAAATCGAACCATTTAGGTGATGATGTTGCTGTCTACCATGGCGAAGCATTGAAATCAGCGATGGCCGACCACCGCTATGATCTGCAATATCAAATCTATGCATTGGCTCTGCACCGCTTTTTACGTAGTCGTGTTGCCAATTACAGCTACGAACAACATTTTGGTGGTGTTTATTACTTGTTCTTACGAGGCATGGACGGCCAATCTCAGCAAGGGATTTTCTCGGCGAAACCAACATTGGCTTTACTTGATGAAATGGATCAATTGATTGACGGTAAAGTGATAGACCGACGTTCAGCACAATTGAATGACGATGAAACTGGACAGATGGGGCTCTTATAATGACAACAACGACCACTAATACCAGCATAGAGACTGCGAACACAGCAAAGCCAGTTTCACTTATCCCTGAGCAACTTGTGGATGTACTCCAGTTTCTTGCGGATAAGGGTTCTATTCGTCAGTTGGATTATCAATTTGCTCGTTTTATTGCTCAGCAAGCGACAAGTCACCCTCAAGAGGTCGGCTTTCTCGCTGGGGTGGTGAGTCATGAATTAGGCAAGGGGCATATCTGTACTCAGCTTATACAGATACATACGGTAGACCTTGAGCAAACGGTAGATCTAGCCCAATTACTTGGGTTGTATGGTGAAACGGCACTGCAACTGAACCAGAAATTGTTAGGTATTGACTGGGCGACTGTTCTGCAATCATCTAACCTAGTTGGAACAACTAATGACTGCGTTAAGCCGCTGATGTTTGATGGACAGCGTGTCTACTTACAGCGTTATTGGAACTACGAGGTGGTACTGGCAAACACGTTAAACCGTTTAAGTAAGCCGGTAGAGTTTAATACTGAACAGAAAAAGGCGCTGACGGAAACACTCAATCAGCTCTTTGCACGTAGTTATCACTTTCTGTTTAACGCTTTAGCCAAGGCTGAAGCAAACCAACAAACGTCTCAGGTACTGCGTCAACAGCTGGTATGTGATCATCTTGATATCGTCGATGATCAATCTCTGAATTGGGGCGCAATCGATCAAGCGATCGTCCAAGCTAAGCAGGTAGCGGACTTAGGTGTTCTAGACAGTTTGGTACCGCTATCGGCATGTTTGAACTGGCAAAAAGTGGCAGCAGCAGTAGCTCTGAGTCGTCGCTTTGCGGTGATTTCTGGTGGACCGGGTACTGGTAAAACAACCACGGTAACCAAGTTATTGTCGGCGATGGTCGAGCAATCACTCAGCCAAGGTAAAACCCCAACGATTAAGCTAGTGGCACCAACGGGTAAAGCGGCGGCGCGTTTAACTGAGTCGATTGGTAAAGCGATTGAGCAACTGCCTTTAGCGCCTGAAGTAAAAGCCAACATACCAACGGAATCGAGCACTTTGCACCGATTGCTTGGTGCGATTCCTAACCGGGCTGAGTTTAGACACAACCGACGCAATCCACTTCACCTTGATATCTTGGTGGTGGATGAAGCATCGATGGTCGATCTGTCGATGATGTATAAGCTGGTGGATGCGCTTCCTGAGCATGCAAGGCTTATCTTGCTGGGGGATAAAGACCAACTCGCTTCCGTTGAAGCCGGTGCGGTGTTAGGTGATATCTGTTCATTCAACTCTGCGGGTTACAGCAGTGCACAAGGCAACTTGATTGCGGAGATGACGGGTTTTGATGCGATAGCCAATACACAGCAGGCAAAAGCGGGAGCCGTTAATTCTCCGGCGATTGCAGATAGTCTGTGTATGCTGCAGAAGAGTTACCGTTTCGATGCGCGTTCTGGTATTGGGCAGTTGGCAAAAGCAATCAATAACGGCTCTGCAAATCAAGTCGACCAAGTGTTCGGCAAAGGATTTGGCGATATTGAGAACCATCCTCTATCGAGCGACAGCTATAACTTGATGCTACGTACCTTGGTTAATGAGTATGGTGCGTATCTCAACCGAATGAATGTGCCATTGGAAGAGTTAGAGACTCAAGACGCGAGAGCCAAATCGGTACTCGATTTGTTCAGTCAATGCCGACTGTTGTGTTCTATTCGTGAAGGTGATTTTGGTGTTAAAGGCCTCAACCACCGAATTGAAAGAGCGCTTGCCGCAAGACGTTTAGTGAACCCACACAACGACGAGCTGTGGTATCACGGGCGACCTGTCATGGTGACGCGAAATGATCATGGCTTGGGATTATACAATGGTGATATTGGTATTTGTATGCTTGAGGCGGATTCAAGCCAACCTGATTCAACTCCTCGCTTGAAGGTCTATTTTGAGTTGCCCGATGGCAGCGTGAAAGCTGTGCTACCAAGCCGAGTGCCCGATCATGAAACAGCTTATGCGATGACGATACATAAATCTCAGGGTAGTGAATTTGATCTGACCTTAATGATCTTGCCGCCGGATTTCAGCCCTATTTTAACGCGAGAGCTTATCTATACCGGTATTACACGTGCCAAGAAACGACTGATGATGTTCAGCGACACAAATGTGTTGAAGCGTGGGATTAAGGTGAAAACAGAGCGAGTGAGTGGTTTAGGCAGTCGCTTAACGAATTAGTTGTTAATTACTGTTAGAAAGGACTTGAACTTAAGCTAGATAAACACAAAGCAACCATCCCTGGTTGCTTTGAACGTTATTAAGACTCTTTGCTTAAAAACGCTCGAGTAAACGATATGTGGTTTATCTTGTATTTTGCTTGGCAATTCAAAATAAACTCTTTTAGATTCTCGCTCACAGGGAACACGCAGTGTACGTCTAGCCCTTCTAAGAATTGGTTATCAGCCATATCCCAAAAACTTTGCAGCGAGTTACAAACAATGGTTCTCATATCAATATTGCTCTTTTTGCTGTTTATATTAACGAGCAGAGCTAATGTTAGCGTGCTGGCCGTCAACGGGTATAGCAATCCGTGCAGTGACCACCTCAATGAGTTCGACATGACTATCGAGATGGCAATTCCAATAAAAACATTTGTTAAGATTATTAAAGCGTCTAAATTCTATACAATTATACGTGTGAGTGAAAGTGCATAGTTAATAAATCTCATATAGAAAACGATTACATTTGCAATTATTTTTCCTTTGAAGTGAGATTTTAGTCCAAAACTTTATTTACACATTTAACGCTAAGATTTTTGAGTTACGTTGATAGTTGTACAGCCCCTGTTTTTCCATCGGTAGCTCATCAACTCCGATCTCGTAAAACCCTTGTTCACGGAACCAATGCAGGCTATGTGTGGTTAAAACGAAAATTTGGTCGATATCACGAGACTTCGATTGATGACGCATGTAGTCCAGTAATATTTGCCCGCGGTTGCCATCACGATAATCAGGATGAATAGCCACGCACGCCATCTCCGCCATATGATCTTCCGGGTATGCGTAAAGCGCTGCGCAACCGATAATCAGCCCGTCTTTTTCAATAATGGTAAATCGGTGGATTTCTTGCTCTAGCTGTTCTCGAGAGCGGCGCACTAAGATGCCTTGTTCTTCAAGAGGGCGAATAAGGTCAAAGATGCCGCCAATATCGTCGATCTGAGCTTGTCTTACTTGCTCGGCGCTCGCCATCACTACTTGGGTTCCAATACCATCGAAAGAGAACAACTCTTGGATTAATGCGCCATCTACCTTGTAGCTGATTAGATGACAACGAGGCACACCAGCTCGACAAGCGGAGATCGCTCCTTTCAAGAAGCGCAGTGTTCCTGTGCTCATGTCTTCGGCAGGATTTTGAGATTCCGTTAATCGTTCTAGAATTTGCTTGGCATCTTTAGGGAAGAGTTCGGCGAGCACGTTACCGCGTTCATCTGTTACCCCTTGTTCGGAGCAGAAGCCAATCAGCTTGTCGGCCTTTAGACGAATAGCAACTTGGGTAGCGACCTCTTCAGAAAGTAGGTTAAAGCTTTCGCCTGTCACGGAGCTGGCAATAGGGCCAAGCAGTACAATTGAACCTTGGTCAAGCGTGCGATTGATCCCTTCGATATCGATTCGACGAATACGCCCGCTGTGGCAATAATCCGTACCGTCATCCACGCCAAGCGGTTGAGCCGTAATGAAGTTACCACTCATAACATTGAGTTGAGTGCCTGCCATCGGCGTGTTGTTTAAGCTCATTGAGAGGCGTGCGGTGATGGCAAGTTGAAGCTGTCCAGCAGCCTGCATAGCGACGCCCAAAGAATATTCATCAGTGACCCTAATATTCTTGTGATAAGGCGTATGGCAATCTTGCTTGGCGAGCAATTGGTTGATCTGCGGTCTTGCCCCGTGAACGAGAACAATCTTTACTCCAAGGCTGTGGAGCAAGGCTATATCACTAATAATGTTACCAAAGTTCCTGTCGGCAACGGCTTCGCCTCCCAGCATAATGACCATGGTTTTGCCACGGTGAGCATTTACGTAAGGGGTTGATTGTCTGAAACCTTTTACTAGCGCTGTACTTCTTAATTTCACAGAACAAGTCCATTTTGTTTATTTATTCGATAATTTAGCATTTAAATTCAAATGTAAACAACACCTTTTTGGAATAAAGCGCAAACTATTCTTATCTAGGCTTCAATATATAAACTGTCTCAGTGTAGAATGCGCATAGCATCCTTATGAGTAGTCACCGAATGCAACAAGCTCCAGCAACAAAGAACAAAATCGATGAGATAACCAAAGGTCTCTACAGCGAAGCTGATCAGCGCAATCAATCTAAGTTGAAGCGTAAGATCATTGAACGCTGTTTAATGGTTCTAGCCTTAGTGGGTTCGTTTGCGGTGGTTTCTTTGTTCGGCGATGTGCTTTCCCGAGTGCAAAATGCGGCGACGCCCGACAATCTGATATACGGCACTTGGATAGAGCAAGATGTTGCACATTATGCGACCGATGAGTTTGTTCTGAATGCTAATGGTGTGTCAGTTCGTGGGTCTGTTGTTTCGACGAGCTTTGACTTTGATGGAAACTACTTTGAATACAAGGCGGGTGATAAAACCTATCGCTTCCGCATGACCAATTCTGACAATACAGAAATGGTGCTCGATTCTGACAGTCACTACAATCCCATTTTCCGCCTTAAGGGCCATATCGATAACTCCGTCCGATAGGTTATCTTCTTGTAAACTCTTACAATCTAAGATTGTGTTATCTGACTGTTTTTGTCATCCTCGATGCATAGAATTTTTAGGATGACTCTTGTGATTAAAAAATGGCTTCCCCTTGTCGCTGCCTCTTTGTTATTTGGCTGTGCTCAACCCACTGATCTTGCTCAGCAACACCTTGATGACGAATTTCCTCGCACCTTGAATAAGGTCGATCAGGTTGAATCCAATAAACCAAGAGACTACACCGCATTTGCAGAACAAGCTGAGATGGTGGTTTCTAAATCCCCTTCGATGGCTAAAATCTATGAGCCGCTTTATCAACAACTCAATGAGTGGGCGATGCTGAGTGGAGATCCAAGCGAGCTAGCGAATTTTGGCGTTCAAACCGCTCAACTAGGTGGTGGTGATAAACAAGGCAATGTTTTGTTCACGGGCTACTTTTCTCCTGTGATGGAGCTGCGCCACGAAGCGAATGAAGAATATCGTTACCCTGTTTACGGGCTTCCTGAGTGTGGCAAAGAGTGTCCAACACGCGAAGAGATTTACAACGGCGCATTAGAAGGTCAAGGCCTTGAGTTAGGTTATTCAGCAAACCGCATCGACCCATTTATGATGGAAGTGCAGGGCAGTGGATTTGTGCACTTCGGTGATGATGACACGCTGCAGTATTTCGCCTACGCGGGTAAGAATAATAAAGCTTATGTGAGCATTGGCCGTGTTCTGATTGAACGAGGCTTAGTTCCACGCGAAAAAATGTCGCTAAAAGCAATCAAAGAGTGGGTATTGGCAAACGATCCTGAAGTAGTGAAAGAGCTGCTTGAGCAAAACCCTTCTTTCGTTTTCTTTGAAGCGAGAGACGACCTATCGGTAATGGGCAGCGCGGGCATTCCTCTATTACCGATGGCGGCGGTAGCGGGCGATCGCTCTATCTTACCTATGGGAACACCGATTCTTGCTGAGGTTCCACTACTGAATGCTGATGGTACTTGGAGCGGCGCTCATCAACTAAGACTGCTATTGGTTTTGGATACGGGCGGCGCGGTTAAGCAAAACCATTTGGACCTTTACCACGGCATGGGCCCTCGAGCGGGTACAGAAGCGGGCCATTACAAGCACTTTGGTCGTGTATGGAAACTTGGCCTAGATGGCTCTGCAACCGAAACGCCTTGGGCTTTGCCTCCTGAGAAGGTTGAGTAAACGACGATAAAATAGAGCATTGAAAGCGAATCGCTAATCCCCTAGACTTTTAATTCAAGAGTGCGTATAAAACGCACTCTTTTCTTTTTCTCAGAAATAAATTGGCGGCAATAATGCGTGAATTGACCACACCAGCTTCAGAAAACTATGACCAACGATTTGGTGGCACTCGCCGTCTGTATGGCAATAGTGAAGTCGACATACTTAGAGCGGCACATGTGTGTGTGATCGGTATTGGTGGCGTCGGTTCATGGGCGGTTGAAGCGCTTGCACGTACTGGTTTAGGTGAGCTAACGTTGATCGATATGGATGACGTGTGCGTGACTAACATTAACCGTCAGATCCACGCTATGTCGGGTACGGTTGGCAAGAGCAAAATCGAAGTGATGGCTGAGCGCGTTAAGTTGATTAACCCTGAGTGTAAAGTGAACCTGATTGATGACTTTATTGGTCCTGACAATCAGGCTGAGTATTTGTCGAAAGAGTTCGATTTTGTTCTCGATGCGATTGATAGCATGAAAGCTAAGGCTTCGCTGTTGGCGTATTGTCGTAGTAACAAAATCAAAGTGATCACCACGGGTGGTGCGGGTGGCCAAGTCGACCCAACTCAAATCAAAGTGGCTGATCTGACTAAGACGATTCAAGACCCGTTAGCGAAGAAATTGAAAGACACATTACGTCGTCATCACAATTTCCCTAAGAACCCAGCACGTAAGTTTGGCATCGATTGTGTGTTCTCGACTGAGCAACTTAAATATCCTCAAGCTGACGGCAGTGTATGTGCTGCGAAAGCGACCGCAGAAGGGCCAAAACGAATGGATTGTGCGACAGGTTTTGGCGCAGCAACGGTGGTAACGGCTACGTTTGGTTTTGTGGCGGTTTCACGTATCGTAGAAAAGATCGTTCAAAAGCATACTAAGTAACTCGTTACTTTGAGCTTACTAAGAATTTACTGGATATAAAAATGACGTCATTTCCAAGTTCTCCATTCGGCCAAGAAATTACCAGTGATGATATTGTCGCAAAGATGCAGACTTTCAGCGGTTGGGAAGACCGTTATCGTCAAGTGATTCAATGGGGCAAGAAACTGCCAACGATGCCTGATGAACTGAAAAGTGAGCAGGTGGTTGTCTCTGGCTGTGAAAGCCAAGTGTGGTTGGTTTCTCAGAATATCGACGGTGTTTGGCACTTTTGTGCTGATTCTGATGCGCGTATCGTTCGCGGTCTGATTGCATTAGTAATGGCTGCGTATGATGGAAAAACATCAGAGCAGGTTCAAGCGTTCGATATTGATGGTTACTTTGAACAAATCGGTCTAATTACCCACCTTAGCCCATCTCGCGGTAATGGATTAAAAGCGATTGTTGCTCAAATCCAAGAGCTAAGTGCTTAATATCTCCTTGATACACAGAAGCAAAAAGGGTTGACGTTAAACGCCAACCCTAAGTAATTTCGCTACTCCCTAAAGCATATCAACGGCTTTTTCTATTGCCGCGATGAGTTTTTCAACATCCTCCATGGTGTTGTAAATACCAAATGAAATTCGCACCGTTCCTTTCACATTAAGTGCATCCATTAATGGGTGAGCACAATGATGTCCTGCACGTACTGCGATACCTTGCTGATCCAGTAGAGTCGCTATATCTTGATGGTGAACACCATCCATCACAAAAGTAATCACACTTGCGTTAGGTTGATACCCTAAAATCTGAATGTCATCCAGTTTACTGAGAGCAAGATAAGTCTCGTGTTGTAGTTGGTGGATATGATTTTCGACATCTTGTTGTACAAAACCACTTAACCATTCTATTGCGGTGCTTAGTGCTATGGCTCCTGCCACATTTGGCGTGCCCGCTTCGAATTTGCCAGGCAGTTCTGAAAAAGTAGTGCCAGAGAAAGAGACGCGCTCGACCATTTTGCCACCACCATGCCAAGGTGGCATCGCTTCTAACAATTCAAGCTTGCCGTAAAGCACACCGATGCCCGCAGGGGCATAGAGCTTGTGTCCAGAGAATACGTAGAAATCCGCACCTAAAGATGAAACATCTACGGGTTCATGAACGATACCTTGTGCACCATCCACCACCACAATCGCATTCATCTGGTGGGCTTTTTCGATCACTTGCTCAATCGGCTGACGTGAGCCCGTGACGTTGGTTATCTGAGCTAATGCAACAATCTTGGTTCGTTCATTTAAAAGCGTATCAAACGCGACTAGGTCAAATTCGCAATCCGATGTCATTGGTACTTTAACGACTTTAGCCCCGGTTTGTTCTGCCACAATTTGCCAAGGAACTATGTTAGCGTGATGCTCCATTTCACTCACTAAGATCTCATCGCCAGGCTGAAGAATACTTCTTGCGTAAGTTTGAGCAATTAAATTGAGCGCTTCGGTTGCACCGCGAGTCCAGATGATCTCTTTTGAAGAGCTTGCACCGATAAACTGAGCGACCTTATCTCTGGCAGCTTCAAACTGACTGGTCGCGTTCGCTGTTAAGCTATGGCTACCACGGTGCACATTGGCATTCTGCTTCGAGTAATATTGGCTAATGGCATCAATAACCACCTGAGGCTTCTGTGTCGTTGCCGCGCTGTCTAAGTAAATCAATGGTTGTTGATTGATGGTTTGTGATAGCGCAGGAAACTGCTCTCGGATGTGATTGATATCAAGCATCTATTCTTACCTAAAATCTTGGAAATTGGTGCCAGCGTTATGCTTAGCGGTATTGTTATTTTATCGCGACTTGTTGACCGTTGCTGACTAATCTTGATGATTCCAGCTATTTTCTTGCTCTTTGACCTGATTGAACAGCTTTTGGTTAACAGGAACTTCTATCTGATGTTTAAGCGCTGTTTTTATTAGGTGTCCAGTGATGAAGTCGATCTCTGTCTTGCGTTGGTAAAACATATCCTGCTTCATGGATGAGTTGTTCTGCGCCGTGGCTTGGATGACCTGCTTGACACTTGCTTCTAATCCGTCGAATGAACAAGCGATCTCTTCGGCCTGCATAACTTGTGTGAGCTCTTCAACGATAGAACTTAAAATACCCTCAAACCTTTGGTCTGCAAGTTCACCATTCTTGATTTGTTCCAACCCAGTAAGTGGATTGATAGCACAATTGATGGCGAGTTTAGCCCAAAGCGCGGTTTCTATTTGTGGGTTCCAACTCACAGTGGGGAGAGCATCATCCAATACATCAACCAAAAACGTGCACTGTTGACCCGTTTGGTTAAAAGCACCCAACTGGGTTTGTCCTATTCCTGTATGAGATACACTATTACGATCAGGTTTGAATGCGGCTTGGGTCGTGGTTGCCAATACTATCGGGTGAGCATTAATTTGAGTAGCAATATTATCGACCGCGCCCATTCCATTGTGCATGAACATGAGAATGGTGTCTGGGTCGAGATGTTGGAGGAGCGGAGTGGTTGCGGTTTCGACTTGCCAAGCCTTGACGGTGAAGATAACCAGATCACTCGCGGCTAATCGTTCGATATTGTTGTTACTGATAGGGAGAGAGGGTTGTCCATCAAGTGATAGCTCAATGGAGTGGTCGGAAGAACGGCTCCACAAAGAGACATTATGACCAGCTTGAAGCAGTTTTATTGCCCATAAAGAGCCGATAGCACCAGGCCCTACAATCGTGATATTCACAGCAATACCGAGATAAGAAAATGATGCTGCAAGGATAACGAGGCCATAAATGAAAGCAATAAAAAATGGCACCGAGGGTGCCATTTTGGAAACTTTTCTTAGAAGTTCGATTAGAACTTGTAAGTTACTGCAACGTAGTGACCTACGCCAGAAGAATCAGCTTGTGAAGAAGCGTCCCATGGTAGGTCTGCACCATCTTTAAAGCCGTATACATCGCTGTATAGTTTCAGGCCGTAACCAACTGCAAAACGATCTGAGTGCCAGTAGATACCGTTGAACATTGCGCCGCCGTTGCTTACTTGAGCGTACTCATCTTTCATACCGAATTGGTAATCAATGTAACCTTGGTAAGAGATGAATGAACCGTTCTCGAAGAAGTAGAATGGCTTGAACCAGTTAGTCGAGATTTGGAAACCGTTCCAATCTTTTTGGTTTGAGTCGTATGTACCGTAAAGGTTTAGACCCATTTTACCGAACCATGGAACCATTACGTCAGAACCTAGACCAACTTTCTGAGTGTTAACACCACCGTTGTTACCATCCCACTCGAAAAGAGTTGAAAGGTATAGTTCTTCAACTGGACCGAAAGAAAGGTCTTTACCAGTTAGGCCGTCAAGAGACATACGAGGAGCAAACTTCATGAAGATTTTGCCATCTTTGTCTGCTTTGTCGCTGCTTGAGTCTGATGTTAGGTTAAATACATCAACATAGCCGTAAAGGTCGAAGATTCCAGAGCGACCACCAAATTCCATCTCTAGGTAATCATGAGTAGATTCGTAAGGACCTTTCTCGTTGATTGCACCCATGATGTTGAACTGCATCCATTTGTAATCGTTTTTATGGATGTCGCCGTCAGAATAATCCGCTGCCATTACTGGAGCAGAAGTTGCTGCAAGTAGGCCAAGAGTTAAAAGTGATTTACGCATAATGGAACTCTCTATGTTTGAAATAAGTAACCCGCTAATCCGTGCGTGTTTATGATGTCCGAATGCCGAGCATAATAGCGATTTTGTTCTCAAATAAAAGTGAGACAGAGTGAAAATTACAATTATTAAGGTGAGGTTGATCACACTAATGATCTAAATGATGGAACTTTACGGTGGTAATGCATTTTGATGCACCTCTAATTCTATTGATTTTGTGAAATTCGATTATTTTGTGGATAAATAGGTGAAATACTGCGCTAAGCAAACGATTCTACTAATTAGAGTGATATGCATATCAAAATCAACAGTATTCTTTTCTAAGCGTTTTCTCTTAAAAAATGACTCATTCAAACCACCTCTTAATCTCGTCTTTGATCTATTTTTGACCAACAGCGTAGTGGAGTTGGAATCAATTGATGGACAACTCATGTGATGACTGCCTAGGGATTTGAACCTAGCTACTTTTTGAATCACGGAGAATTAAAGACAGTTCACTGCACTAGATTTTGAAATACTTTTTAAAGATTAGTTATTGGACTAATCATTTGTGTGACGAACTGGTCTAACTTTTTTGGAGAGAAGACCGATGAAATATTCACCTATACTCGCTGTAGCGATATCAGCCCTTTTCATTGTTGGGTGTGATGATGACGATGAACCAACAACTCAACTACAAGCTGTACATGCATCGCCAGATGCGCCTTTAGCTAACGTTTTAGTCAATAGCCAGGCTCGTTGGAGCGGTGTCGATTATGCTCAGGCATCCGGATACGCCTCAGTAGATCAAGGACAGACAACTCTTCAAGTCGATGTTCAACTCCCAGGTGACGCTGTTGCTACTGTTATTTCTCCAAGCCAATTCGATTTAAGCGGTGAATTAGATTACACCGTGATGGTTGTAGGCGACGCCGATGGATCCAACAATCCTGTAGAGGCTTTGGTTGTTACTCGCCCTGCTGCAGGAACGGCAACGAGTTCAAGTTTAGATGTGCAAGTTGTTCACGCGGCAACAGGGGTTGGAGATGTGAACTTATACGTAACGGCGCCGAATGATCCATTGGGTGCTCCGCTTGGCACTCTCGGTTATAAAGACTTTACTGACGTACTCAATATTCCAGCAGGGCAATACCGAGTGAGATTAGAAACCGTGAGCGGCAATGCTATTGCTTTTGACTCCGGAGAAATAACTCTGGCTGGCGGTAGCGAGCTAACTATTGCAGCGGTATCAAGAGCTGACTCAAACAGTGTATCTCCGGTGAAGTTGATGGTGATGGACGGTAGTGGATCATCGTTAATATACGACATGGCAGAAACTGCCGAAGTAAGAGTCGGGCATTTGGTCGATGGCGCACCAGCTGTAGATGTATTTGTTAATTCTGCTAAGTTTGCTCCTCTTGATGGTTTAATGTTTAAAGAAATTCGCGGTTTCTTAGATTTAGCAGCAGACAGTTATGATATTGACATCTTTGCTGATGGCACTACAACCAATGCACTGATTGATGCAGATGGAGTCGCGGTATTTGCTGGTATGGATTACAGCATCTATGCGGTAGGGACAGTAAGTCCACTGAATTTGGAACCTTTGGTTGTTCCTGAAAACCGTCGTCCGGTTGCGACCAGTGCGGTGTTAAACATTACCCACGCCGCTGCTAACCCAATTGCGGCATCGGTGGATATCTACTTAACAGAAAACGCGGGGATCTCTGGTAGCACTCCGGCGCTAAGTGATGTGAAATTCAGAGATTATGCGAATGGCATTTATGTTGCGGCGGGGTCTTACTTTGTGACGATTACTGTAGCGGGTCAGCCGTCAGTTGTGGCTATCGACTCTGCGCCCGCAACCTTAGCTGATGGTGTGGTGTATCAAGTCGTGGCGATTGATGATTCGATGGGTACGGGTTTTAACCTAATTGTCAGTGAAACAACAGACTAGATCTGAAGACAGAACGTAGAAGAGGGTAGATCAATGCTACCCTCTTCTTATTTGTTTTCTTTGACTCTATTCTTGGTTAGTTTTGGCTTTCTCTAATAAATCCGTGAAAAAGTGGCGTAACGAGTAGAGCATGATCAAACTTGGAATCACCATAAGTGCGGTCAGTATAAAGAAGGTTGACCAATCATTGAGGTAATCGACCAATTCACCACTAAATGAAGCCAGTGTTGTTCGACCGAAGTTACCCAAGGATGCGAGTAATGCATATTGGGTTGCAGAGAAGGCCTGCCCAGTTAATAACGTTAAGAAAGAGACAAAAGCTACTGTTGAAAAGGCGGTCGTGAAGTTATCGACAATAATCGTTGCCAAGAACAGTGTTTCACTTGGGCCTGCTTGAGCGATCCATGCAAACATTAGATTACTGGCTGCCATGGCAACACCGCCAATCATCAGTCCGCGTACAATGCCGAATTTTACATTGAAGACGCTGCCTACCAAAGTGAAGAATATGGTTGCGCCCCAACCAATTAACTTCGAATAGTGGCCGATCTGTTCGTTACTGAAACCTATCTCTTTATAGAAGGTGATCGACATGCGACCTAGGAAGGCTTCACCTATCTTAAATAGGAATACGAACAGCAGTAGGGTGATGGCAACTTGAACTCCGTTTCGTTTGAAGAAGTCATAAAACGGTTCTAACACGGTAACACTGAACCAAGCCACGACTTTCGAACCGACAACCTTATTGTGGCGTTGCTGAGCCTGTTCTTGCAGGGCTTCGCGTTGTGTATTTGGCTCTCCGACAAAAAGAGTAAACAGCATTAGTACGACAACGACGCCTGCCATTCCGTAATACACGCCATTCCAACCGATTGAGTCTGCGTTAATAAAGGCAAGGTAGCCTGGTAGAGAATACCCCGTCCACCAACCAATTACGGCCATTGCAGAAGCTTGCGGCAGTTTTGATGCTTCGGATTTTGGGAAGGTATCAATACGAAATGCATCAATCGCGATGTCTTGCGTGGCTGAGGCAATGGCAATAGCGAGCGCCAACATTGAAGTAAACGCCAAGTTCTCTGCGGGATTGACGCCTGCGATGAATAAGGTACCGATTAAAACAATGGTTTGGCAGAAAAAGATCCAACTGCGGCGCTGGCCGAGTATTGCGTGAAGCACCGGCAGTTTTACTCGGTCTACCAATGGTGCCCATAAAAAGTTAATCGCATACACGGCAAACACACTACCAAAGTAGCCAATGGCAGCACGCGTTAAACCTGCATCTTTTAGCCAGCCAGACATGTTGGATCCAATAAGAACCCATGGGAAGCCACTCGAACAGCCGAGCATAAACACCCAAAGTAGACGTTTATCTAGGTAGCTGCGAAAAGTCTGCATCCAAGAAAGAGAGGGAGTGCCTGATGACATAGGGCGTCCTTGTATAGAAAAACGCCCTTAAGAAATAAGGGCGTTACATTGGATTACTTAAGAAGGGTCACTTTAGTGATGACGATTGGGTCGACTGGGATGTCTGACATGCGGCCCATTCGCTTGGTTGGAATCGTTGCCATCTTTTGAACAACATCAAAACCTTCAGTTACTTTGCCAAATACAGCGTAGCCTGGGTTACCACCTTTTTCGTTCAAGAAATCATTATCAGAGAAGTTAATGAAGAACTGGCGAGTTGCAGAATCTGGCGCATTAGTACGAGCCATAGCGATTGTTGCTGTATCGTTCTTCAGGCCGTTGCTGCCTTCATTCTTGATAGGAGCATAAGTCGCTTGTTGATTCATGTCTTGATCGAAGCCGCCACCTTGTGCCATGAAACCAGGGATAACACGGTGGAAGATAGTGCTTTCGTAGCTGCCGTCTGCAACGTATTTTAGGAAGTTCTCCGCGCTAACCGGTGCTTGTTCTTGGTTTAGCTCAATAGTGAAGTCGCCTAATGTTGTTTCCACGTTTACTTTAGGACCAGCCCAAACGCTCACGCTCACTAGCATTAATGCGATAGAAGATAAAATACGACCCATTAGAAACGTTCCTTCATGTAAGTTTGTAGCTCTTGGTCGTTAGCGATCTCAGTAAGAACCAAGTTGATCACGTCATTAAGAACCATAGAGATGTCGTCGTTAGATGCACTCAATGCACCAGTGCGTGTTGCAGTGCCGTTGAATGTTTTAACTAGTTTGCCTTCAGGCGTTTCAGCGGTAACTTCAAGCGTTACTTTACCGTCCATTTTGTTTTCCATAATGGTGTGCTCTACGGTAACGAGTGCTTCTTGAATCTCTAAAACAATCGAGTTTTCACTGTTTACGCTCGCACGAAAACCTTGAGACTCTAACTGCTGTGCAACAGCATTTTCTAGAGAAATACGCATGTTTTGCTTAGCGTGAATTGGCTGAATGTTTGAACGGCCACTATCAACCAATGCAACATATTGAGCGGCACGAACATCTTTACTGGTTAGTGTGTATGTTTTGCCTTGTACAAGGTTGCTTGAGCTTAGTGAAGCTTCTGGCATTACATTGATCTGTTCTTGCTGAGGGGCTGAACATGCTGTCAAAGCCATAATAGAAGCAGCCAAAATCAGTTTTTTCATTCCTTTATCCTTTCTAAATTCACACCAGAAGCTCGGTATCTTAAATTCTTGTGAAGTCGTTTCTGCTCATTTATTAAAATTCGCAGGTTCTCTTGTTGCTTGTAATATCTCAAATTTTTGGTTTAGTTCAAGCGTTTCAACGTTAGCTTCACCAAATAGTCTTGCTAGTTTGACATCGTATCCGAGGTGTCGGTTGCCAATAACAATTAATTTGCCTCCATTGCTTAGAACATGCTTTGCATCACAGAACATTTGCCACGCAATGTGATCCGTAATCGCTTGTTGCTGATGGAATGGAGGATTACACATCACTAAGTAGGTGCTGTTTTTCTTGAAGCCATCTAAACAGTTGTTGGCGATGAACTGGAAGTTGCCTTCTTCACCAAGGTTATCTTTGACGTTTTGGCGCGCCGATTCCACCGCCATAAAGCTTTCATCCACACAGGTGATACGGGCTTGTGGGTTCAATTGCCCTGCCTTTACACTCAATACACCGTTGCCACAACCAAGATCGATGATATGACGTAGCTCAGGATCTTGTGGGATGTGCTCTAGCATATAGCGAGCGCCTTGATCGAGTGCTTCCCCTGAGTAAACATTTGGTAAATTTTTCAGGCGGATATCTTCACCGTCTACATCCCATTCAACAAAAGGCTCTACCGTTTGAATTGGCTGGCAGTTTGGAGATGAGAAGACTAAGCGGTGTTTTTTCTTCGCTAGTGATGTTTTGGTTTCGCCTAGGTATTTTTCGAACAGGTTAAGCGTAGAGGTGTGAATCTCTTTTACCTTGTTGACGCCGATCACTTGGCAGCCTTCAGGCAATGCTTGGCGTAGCTGACTCAATTGCCAGATTAGGTGACGATTTGTTTTTGGCAGCTGCATGATCACAAGATCGATACCGTGTGGGATATCATCCATCGTGTTCAAGAAGTTCACTCGGTTACTTTGATTGCGCTGCAAGTTTTTCAGGGCACCACGGTGAGAGATAAATGAGTCGCTCATCATAGTGACATCATGATCTTTCGAGAACCAAGCGGATAGGGCACCGAAGCTGTCGTTCATGATCAGGATGTGTTTGCCAGGTTCGAGGTTCATCTCTTCAACATGACTGATCAGGTATTCGTCGCCCGCATCCCAAGCTTGAAGGGTTTCATTTGAACGTTTCGGGAAACGATGTAAGGTTAAAGTTCTATCGTGAAGGGTAAGTTCGGTTTTCATTGCTTGAGATACTTATGTAAGAAATAACAAAGATATTGTCTCAAATGCAGGCTGAACAAGATAGAAAAAACTCAAGCAAACCTACGCCATTCGCTATCAAATACTCAGACAGTCGACCGCTTAGGGTTTATACTCATCCCACGGATAATGCCAATACGTTATTAAGGAATCACAATGATCCAAGAAGTTATCGAAACAAAATTGCACAATGAGTTTTCACCAAGTCATTTAAACGTGGTTAATGAGAGCTATATGCACAATGTTCCGGCCGGTTCTGAGAGTCATTTTAAAGTGATTGTTGTCAGTGATGTGTTTGAAGGATTGCGTCTTATTGCTCGTCATCGAGCGGTAAATAAAGCTCTTTCAGAAGAGTTAGCGAACAATATTCACGCACTGTCCATTCACACTTATACAAAAGATGAATGGATGAAGCAGCTCGATAACGTGCCAGATAGCCCGATGTGCATGGGTGGCGGTAAGTAAGAAAGCTTACGAATATAGAAGAGGTGGCTATGCCGCCTTTTTTGTCGCCAAACCTATGTGTTTTTCGTTGTTATATCACTCAAACTGATGGCAATTTGAACGACTAAATATACCTACAATGAGTAATGTTTTTATTAACAGTGTTTCAACATAAATCTTAAAATAATAGTTTGTGACAGAGTATTAATCTCTTGTTTAAAACACGTTTCAAAAGCCATTTTATCTGTGCGGCTCGTCAAATTTATACATATTTGAGAGTCCATATGCTTCAAATCTCACCAAATAAAGGCCGTATTCAAGTTATTGGTCATGGCATCAAGTTGTCAAAAAATGCTAGAATACGGCACCTGATAAATCTCACATAATCTTTGTGATGAGTTTATTAATGTAATGTTGCGATTTTGGTATCTCAAATTTACCAAAACCGGACACTGTAATGTCGTGTCTAAGGGCGATTTTAAAACGTCCCGAATTTACGCAATTAAAAGAATCTTTTTCCCGATAAAGTAGTGCAAGTGCGTATGATTACAATAAAGAAGGGTTTGGATCTTCCTATCGCAGGAACTCCATCCCAGGTGATTAATGATGGTAAGTCCATCACTAAAGTCGCCTTGCTTGGCGAAGAGTACGTTGGTATGCGTCCTACGATGCATGCTCGCGTTGGTGATGAAGTGAAGAAAGGCCAAGTTCTTTTTGCAGATAAAAAGAACCCAGGTGTTGTATTTACTTCTCCAGCAAGCGGTAAAGTTATTGAAGTGAACCGTGGTGCTAAGCGTGTTCTTCAATCAGTAGTGATTGAAGTAGCAGGCAATGAGCAAATCACGTTCAATAGCTATGAAGCTAACCAACTAGTAGGCCTTGACCGTGAAACGGTTAAAGCTCAATTAGTTGAGTCTGGCGCATGGACCGCTTTGCGAACTCGTCCGTTCAGCAAGGTTCCAGCAGTTGATTCTGAAACTCAGGCTATTTTTGTTACTGCTATGGATACTAATCCGCTAGCAGCTGAGCCAGAATTAATCATTAACGAGCAGTCTGATGCTTTCGTTGCTGGTTTAGATCTTCTTTCAACTCTGACTAACGGTAAAGTGTACGTTTGTAAAAAAGGTACTAGCTTACCTCGTTCAGCTCAGTCTAACGTTGAAGAACATGTTTTTGATGGCCCACACCCTGCAGGTCTTGCAGGCACGCATATGCATTACCTGTATCCGGTAAATGCACAAAATGTAGCGTGGAGCATTAACTACCAAGACGTGATCGCATTCGGTAAGCTTTTCCTTACTGGTGAGATTTACTCTGAGCGCGTTGTTTCTCTGGCTGGTCCAGTAGTTAACAACCCTCGTCTAGTTCGTACTCAAATTGGTGCTAGCCTTGAAGAGTTGACGGACAGCGAGTTGATGCCAGGTGAAGTTCGCCTGATCTCAGGTTCAGTGCTATCTGGTGTTCACGCTTCAGGTCCACATGCTTACCTTGGCCGTTACCATCAACAAGTTTCGGTTCTTCGTGAAGGTCGTGATAAAGAGCTATTCGGCTGGGCTATGCCTGGTAAGAACAAGTTCTCTGTTACTCGTTCATTCCTTGGTCACGTGTTTAAAGGTCAGTTGTTCAACATGACAACGACAACGAACGGTAGTGATCGCTCTATGGTTCCAATTGGTAACTACGAGAAAGTAATGCCATTAGATATGGAGCCTACTTTGCTGCTTCGCGATCTATGCGCTGGCGACGTTGATAGTGCACAAGCACTTGGTGCGCTAGAGCTAGATGAAGAAGATTTAGCACTGTGTACCTTTGTATGTCCTGGTAAGTACGAGTACGGTCAGTTACTTCGTGAATGCCTAGATACAATTGTGAAGGAAGGGTAATTTTCATGGGCCTTAAAAAGTTTATTGAAGACATCGAGCATCATTTTGAACCAGGTGGTAAACACGAAACGTGGTTTGCGCTTTACGAAGCAGCAGCAACACTTTTCTACACACCAGGTACTGTTACAAAGAAAAGCTCGCATGTCCGTGATAGCGTTGATTTAAAACGTATCATGATCATGGTTTGGCTTGCGGTATTCCCAGCAATGTTCTGGGGTATGTACAACGCAGGTGGTCAGGCTATCGCAGCACTAAACCACATGTATTCAGGTGCAGAACTAGTTTCTATCATTGATGGTAACTGGCATTACTGGCTAACCGAAATGCTTGGAGCCTCCTTAGGGGCCGATGCAGGTTGGGGCAGTAAGATGCTCTTGGGTGCGACTTACTTCTTACCTATCTACGCAACGGTATTTATCGTTGGTGGTTTCTGGGAAGTACTGTTCTGTATGGTGCGTAAGCACGAAGTCAACGAAGGTTTCTTTGTTACTTCTATTTTATTTGCGCTTATCGTTCCGCCAACGCTTCCTCTATGGCAAGCAGCACTAGGTATTACCTTTGGTGTTGTTGTTGCGAAAGAGATCTTCGGTGGTACGGGTCGTAACTTCTTGAACCCTGCTCTTGCTGGTCGTGCGTTCCTGTTCTTTGCATACCCTGCACAGATTTCAGGTGACGTAGTTTGGACTGCTGCAGATGGCTTCTCTGGTGCAACTGCTCTTAGCCAATGGGCTCAAGGCGGCGGTAGTGCACTAATGAACGTAACATCAGGTGAAGCAATCACTTGGATGGACGCATTCATTGGTAACATTCCAGGTTCTATCGGTGAAGTTTCAACGCTTGCACTTATGATTGGTGCAGCAATGATTGTTTACATGGGCATTGCTTCATGGCGCATCATTGCGGGTGTAATGATCGGTATGATTGCTGTGTCTACGCTGTTTAACGTGATCGGTTCTGATACTAACGCAATGTTCAGCATGCCTTGGCACTGGCACCTAGTTCTAGGTGGCTTCGCATTCGGTATGTTCTTCATGGCGACTGACCCAGTATCAGCTTCATTTACCAACAAAGGTAAGTGGTGGTACGGCATCCTAATCGGCGCAATGTGTGTAATGATTCGTGTAGTTAACCCTGCATACCCAGAAGGCATGATGCTTGCGATTCTATTCGCAAACCTATTTGCTCCTCTGTTTGACCACGTTGTAATCGAGAAGAACATTAAGCGGAGACTAGCGCGCTATGGCAAGTAATAACGATAGCATTAAAAAGACGCTGTTTGTTGTTATCGCATTGAGCCTAGTGTGCTCAATCATCGTTTCAACAGCTGCAGTTGTTCTTAAACCTAAGCAACAAGCTAACGCGGTTCTAGATCAGCAAACTAAGATCCTTGAAGTTGCGGGCATTGAACTTGCGGGTAATATCCCTGAACTGTACGCAGAGAACATTGAACCTCGTCTAGTTGATTTCGCTACTGGCGATTTCGTTGACGGCGATGCTGCTGCATACGACCAACGTAAAGCGGCAAAAGATCCAGCTCAGTCAATCAAGCTTTCAGCTGAAGATGACATCGCTAAGATCCTTCGTCGTGCTAACACGGGTACTGTATACCTTGTGAAAGATGGCGCTGAAACTTCTAAAGTTATCATCCCTGTTCACGGTAACGGTCTATGGTCAATGATGTACGCATTCGTTGCGGTAGAAACTGATGGCAACACAGTTTCTGGTATCACTTACTACGAGCAAGGTGAAACTCCTGGACTTGGTGGTGAAGTTGAGAACCCATCTTGGCGCGCTCAATTCGTTGGTAAGAAATTATTCGACGAAAACCACAAACCTGCTATTCAGGTTGTTAAAGGTGGCGCTCCTCAAGGTTCTGAGCACGGTGTAGATGGCCTTTCTGGTGCAACACTGACTAGCGTTGGTGTTCAACATACATTTGACTTCTGGTTAGGTGATATGGGCTTTGGTCCGTTCCTAGCAAAAGTTCGTGACGGAGGTCTGAACTAATGTCTAGTGCAAAAGAAATTAAAAAGAGCATCTTAGCGCCGGTGTTGGACAACAACCCAATCGCGCTACAGGTTCTTGGTGTGTGTTCTGCTCTTGCGGTAACCACTAAGCTAGAAACAGCATTTGTTATGACTATCGCGGTAATGTTCGTTACTGCTCTGTCTAACTTCTTCGTTTCTTTGATCCGTAACCACATTCCTAACAGTGTGCGTATCATCGTTCAGATGGCAATTATCGCATCACTAGTAATCGTGGTAGACCAAGTGCTTAAAGCATACCTATACGATATCTCTAAGCAGCTATCTGTATTCGTAGGCCTAATCATTACTAACTGTATTGTAATGGGTCGTGCTGAAGCATTCGCAATGAAGTCTGCGCCAATCCCATCTCTAATCGATGGTCTTGGTAACGGTCTTGGTTACGGTTTCGTTCTTATCACTGTTGGTTTCTTCCGTGAGCTTCTAGGCTCTGGCAAACTATTTGGTATGGAAGTACTACCTCTAGTGAGCAACGGTGGTTGGTATCAGCCAAACGGCTTGATGCTTCTAGCACCTTCTGCATTCTTCCTAATTGGTTTCTTGATTTGGGCAATTCGTGTGTTCAAACCAGAACAAGTAGAAGCGAAGGGGTAAGGTAGTCATGGAACATTATATTAGTCTGCTAGTTAAATCGATTTTCATCGAAAACATGGCGCTTTCTTTCTTCCTAGGTATGTGTACATTCCTAGCGGTATCTAAGAAAGTTAAAACTTCTTTTGGTCTTGGTGTTGCGGTAGTTGTAGTACTTACAATCGCTGTTCCTGTAAACAACCTTGTTTACACACACATCCTGAAAGAAAACGCGCTTGTTGAAGGTGTCGATTTAAGTTTCCTTAACTTCATCGCATTCATCGGTGTTATCGCGGCACTTGTACAAATCCTAGAGATGGTTCTAGACCGTTTCTTCCCACCTTTGTACAACGCACTAGGTATCTTCCTTCCACTGATCACAGTTAACTGTGCAATCTTTGGTGGTGTATCTTTCATGGTAACTCGTGACTACAACTTTGCTGAATCTGTTGTTTACGGCTTCGGTTCTGGTGTGGGTTGGATGTTAGCTATCGTTGCTCTTGCGGGTATCCGTGAGAAGATGAAGTACTCTGACGTACCTCCAGGTCTTCGTGGCCTTGGTATCACGTTCATTACTGTTGGTCTGATGGCGTTAGGCTTTATGTCTTTCTCTGGTGTTCAACTGTAGGGTAAGCACCCAGTAATAAGGAATAACAAATGTTTAGTATTATTCTTGGCGTAGCGATGTTTACCATTATTGTACTGGCTCTAGTACTAGTGATTCTTTTCGCTAAGTCTAAGTTAGTACCATCAGGTGACATCACTATTTCAGTAAACGGCGACCCTGAAAAGGCGATCGTTACTCAACCTGGTAGCAAGCTACTTGGTGCCCTGGCTGGCGCTGGTATCTTCGTATCTTCTGCTTGTGGTGGCGGTGGCTCTTGTGGTCAGTGTCGTGTAAAAGTTAAGTCTGGTGGTGGCGACATCCTTCCAACTGAACTTGATCACATCACAAAAGGTGAAGCTCGCGAAGGCGAACGTCTTGCATGTCAAGTTGCTATGAAAACTGACATGGAGATTGAACTAGACGAAGATATCTTTGGTGTTAAAAAGTGGGAATGTACTGTTATCTCGAATAACAACGAAGCTACTTTCATCAAAGAACTTGCTCTAGCGATCCCTGAAGGTGAAGAAGTTCCGTTCCGCGCGGGTGGTTACATTCAGATTGAAGCTGAACCACATCACGTGAAATACGCAGATTACGATATTCCTGAGGAATACCGTGGTGACTGGGATAAGTTCAACTTGTTCCGTTATGAGTCTATCGTTAAAGAGCATTCGATCCGTGCTTACTCTATGGCTTCATACCCAGAAGAGAAAGGCATCATCAAGCTTAACGTGCGTATCGCAACTCCGCCGCCAAACAACCCTGACGTAGCTCCTGGTGTTATGTCTTCATACATCTGGTCTCTTAAAGAAGGCGACAAATGTACTATTTCTGGTCCATTTGGTGAGTTCTTTGCTAAAGACACAGACAATGAAATGGTATTTATCGGTGGTGGTGCAGGTATGGCGCCTATGCGTTCTCATATCTTCGACCAACTTAAGCGTCTTAAGTCTACTCGTAAGATGTCTTACTGGTATGGCGCGCGTTCTAAGCGTGAGATGTTCTACATTGAAGATTTCGATGGCCTAGCGGCTGCAAACGAAAACTTCGTGTGGCACTGTGCACTGTCTGATCCTCAACCAGAGGACAACTGGGACGGTTACACTGGTTTCATCCACAACGTACTGTACGAAAACTACCTGAAGGATCACGAAGCTCCTGAAGATTGTGAGTACTACATGTGTGGTCCACCGATGATGAACGCTGCTGTTATCGGCATGCTGAAAGATCTTGGTGTAGAAGATGAAAACATCCTACTAGATGACTTCGGTGGTTAATCCACTTAAGTGATTGATATTATGGCTGACTCCTACGAGTCAGCCATTTGTTTTTCTAAGACAGCTTTTGACAACATACTGGCTTATATAAGAAAGAGTAAGGCATTCAAAATACCTATTTTTTACTCTTATTTTTCCTTATATAAATCCTCAACATTAGACAGGAGTAAGCAAGTGAGAATTTGGCTTGTTGCATTAACTTCTTTGATTTTTCTTGCGGGCTGTGAGCAGTCAAGAGAGCAAGTGCATTTGAGTGGCCCAACGATGGGCACGAGTTACAATATTAAATACATCAATGGTGATGAATTTCCTGAGTCTAATGAAGTTCATACAGAGATCGATCGTCTACTTGAAGAAGTAAACGACCAGATGTCGACTTACCGTGAAGATTCCGAATTAAGCCGTTTCAACCAGCATAAAGGTGCGGATGCGTTCGAAGTATCTGAGCAAACAGCGACGGTTGTGAAAGAAGCGATTCGTTTGAACGGTCTTACTGAAGGAGCTCTGGATGTAACGGTTGGTCCGTTAGTTAACTTATGGGGTTTTGGTCCTGAAGCTCGTCCTGAAGTTGTGCCATCAGATGAAGAGCTGGCGGCTCGCAAGGCTAAGATTGGTATCCATCATCTTAGTGTTGAAGGCAACATGTTGAAGAAAGACCTACCTAACCTGTATGTCGATCTATCCACGATTGCAAAAGGTTGGGGTGTTGACGTCGTCGCTGACTACCTTGATTCTATCGGTATTCACAACTACATGGTTGAAGTCGGTGGCGAAATTCGTCTGAAAGGTTTAAACCGTGAGAACGTGGGCTGGCGTATCGCGATTGAGAAACCAAGCGTTGATGAGCGTAATATCCAAGAGATCATCGAGCCGGGTGATATGGCTATCGCAACCTCTGGTGATTACCGTAACTATTTTGAACGTGATGGTGTTCGTTACTCACACATCATCAACCCTGAAACAGGAAAACCTCTTCACCATAAAGTGGTTTCTGTGACTGTTTTAAACCCGTCTTCAATGACTGCAGACGGCTTATCTACGGGCCTTATGGTCTTAGGTGAGGAAAAAGGAATGGAAGTCGCAAACCAACATAACATCCCAGTGTTCATGGTGGTAAAAACAGCAGATGGCTTTAAAGAAATTGCTTCTGAAGCATTTAAGCCATACTTAGGTAAATAAGGTAAGCGAGATAATTATGAATACATTTCTGATTACATTTGGTGTTTTTCTTGCAGTAATCGCAGCGATGTCAATTGGCTACATTATCCAAAAGAAAGTTGTGAAAGGTAGCTGTGGCGGTTTAGGTGCTGTTGGTATTGATAAAGTATGTAACTGCCCTGAACCTTGTGACGCGCGTAAGAAGCGTGAAGCACGTGAAGCTTACCGTGAAGAGAAGCTGGCTGAGCGTCAACAAAAAGAAGCGGCTTGGAGTAAAGACCGTATCGCTTAATTGGTGACAGTCATAGGGGATAGAGTTATCTATGCCCTCAAATTGAAAAGCTCAAGATTATCGTCTTGAGCTTTTTTAGTTTTGAGGTCTAGCAATTAATCTTGGTATACCAAAAATGGAAACAGAGGCGAATGACTATTGTTCGATTTGCATGCTGTTACGCGCAAACACTAGTTGGTTTCTACCTTGCTCTTTTGCCGTATAAAGAAGCTCATCAGCGGCTTTGATCTGCTCATCTAGCTTCGCGTCTAAATCGGTTACGCCGATACTGATACTGACCTTGATTCTTTGAGAGTCATGCTCAACAACATGGCTTTCAATGGCTTCTCTCATGGACTCTAAGTTGTCAACAAAGCTCTCAAACGAACCACACGACTGAATACAAAATTCTTCGCCACCGAAGCGTACAGCAACATCATCTTTAAAATGGTCTTTGATGATCTTGCCGACTTCCACGAGGACTGCATCACCACCATCGTGACCGTAGGTGTCGTTCACTTTCTTGAAGAAGTCGATATCCATCATGGCTATACTGCGCTGCTCACAACCTTTACATGTTTGATTGAACAGGTAACGACGGTTCCATAAGCCAGTAAGAGCATCCTCGTTGGCATGTCGAAATAGCTCGTTGGCCGCTTCTTTCATATCAAGCAGTTGATGGATACGGCAAAAAAATTCTTCTTGGTTAAAAGGCTTGTAAAGGAAGTCGTTAGCCCCCGCTTTAAGGAATCGAGCTGTCATGGTGCGATCATCGCTGCCTGATAACCCTAGAATAGCCAACTGGTTTCTGTCGTGATCGCGTCGTATCTCACGGATCATCGCTATACCGTCTTTCTTCGGCATATCATGGTCTGTAACAACGAACGTAATATCGGGATCGTTATGAAGGAGCTTTAATGCTTGTTCGCCATCTTCGGCTTGGATAGTTTGGATATATTGGTGTTCTAGAAGTTGAGCTATGTAACGGCGAACGACCGCTGAATCATCGACAACCAATGCTTTGTGATGGCGATTATTCGAAATTCTTTGAACCAGGGGAAGTAGGTAGCTTACTGATGACATACTGTCTTTAAGTATGTAATCGATAACGCCTTTGGCTAGGACTTGCTCTCGCAGTTGATTGTCGAACATCCCGGTCAGGACAATGATTTTCTGTTGATAGCCTAAGACGAGATCAATGATCTCGCCGTCTTGGCCGTCAGGTAAACAGTAGTCGAGGACTGCACACAAGAAATCCGTTTCTTGCTCTAAGATCGCTTTGGCTTCTTCTACAGATTCCGCCAACGCAACTTCATAGCCATCGTTCTTAAATTGTTGGTAAAGATAGTTTCTGAATGCGCGACTATCCTCTACCACTAGTATTTTTTCACTCAAAAGCTATCCCTACTTATAGACTAAATACTCGTTAACAATAGTATCAGAAGAGCTCATGGCTATTGAAGAGAAACCTCTTTAGCTGGACTCGAGATCGTTTTAAATCTGATAATAATTGGATTATACTGTTTATAGATACAGTTGTAAGGTCGAGTGATTCCTAGATGTGTAGTGCGGGTGAAGAGAAAGTAAGAAAAATAATTCATGTTGATATGGATTGTTTTTACGCTGCTGTAGAAATGCGTGATAACCCTGCTTACCGAAATCGCCCGTTAGCTGTTGGTGGGCATGAAAAGCAACGTGGTGTTTTGAGTACCTGTAATTACGAAGCCCGCAAGTTTGGTGTTCGCTCTGCAATGCCGACCGGAAAAGCCCTGCAGCTTTGTCCTAATCTATTGGTTGTGCCGGGAAGAATGTCGGTCTATGTCGAGATATCTAAAAAGATCCGTGAAATCTTCTCTCGATACACATCAATCATTGAACCACTTTCCTTGGATGAAGCTTTCCTTGATGTCACCGATTCTAAGCGGTGTCACGGTTCAGCAACACTTATTGCCGAGTCTATTCGCCGTGATATTTGGAACGAACTGAACCTGACAGCTTCTGCAGGAATTGCACCGATTAAATTCTTGGCGAAAGTGGCCTCAGATCTGAATAAGCCCAATGGTCAGTTTGTTATCTCTCCACAAGACGTGCAATCAGTGATCGATGAGCTACCACTTGAAAAGATTCCCGGTGTCGGCAAAGTGAGCATAGAAAAGCTGCACCAAGCGGGTTTCTTTACTTGTAAGGATATCAAAGAGTCTGACTATCGAGACCTGCTACTCAAGTTTGGCCGTCAAGGTGCATCACTCTGGAAGCGCAGTCATGGCATTGATGATCGAGAAGTTATCATCGAGCGCGAGCGAAAATCGGTAGGTGTAGAGCGCACCTTTACCCAAAACATTTCAAGCTACGCAGAATGTTGGCAGGTAATCGAAGATAAGCTATTTCCTGAACTCGAAACTCGCTTAGAAAAGGCTAGCCCAAGTAAAGCGATCATCAAGCAGGGCATTAAGCTCAAGTTCGCCGACTTTCAACAAACCACGATTGAACACATCCATGCCTCTCTCGATCGTGAACACTTCAAAGAGCTGCTTAGTGAAATACTGAAAAGACAACAGGGGCGAGAAATACGCCTGCTTGGTTTAAGCGTAATGCTGCAACCTAAAGACCAAATGCGTCAGTTGAGCTTCTTTTAAAGATAATGAGTGAGATGAATACCGACTACGCTTCATAGCCTAGTCGGTTTTTTATAAGTAAGAATTACCTAGGAAGTTGTTTTACTCGCGCTAAGGTATCACTGAACGGTTGCTGCTCTAGCTTGCCGTAACCGACCATTTTACTGGCTTTGAGTTTGGTTGAAAGCGGGGTGGCGATTCCACATAAGAAGCGAGTAATTGCCTCGTCGGTAATCAGTTGTTGGCTAGCCGAAATAAACTCATGTATCCATGTCATCACCGTCTCATCATCGATAGGTTCAACATCAACGGTTGGTAAGATTGCCACTTCTCCTCGACATACAGAGCAGTGACCGCAGTTTGTTGGTGCTTTATCATCGGCAAAATAACTCGCAAGGCGTGAGCTTAGGCAAGTATCCGCCTCAAAGAAATTCAGCATTTGGTTAAGGCGGTTTATCTCGCTGTTTTCTTTTGCTTTAAACAACTCAGTTAGACGCTCTGACAGTTGCATCATATCTTCAGAAGTATTGTGGATCGCGTAGACATCGGTGATCTGCTTGCTTTCTAGTTCAATCCAACCTTGTTCATTGAAGTAGTCGATAGCCGCAATCACACGCTGACGATCGGCTTGGAAGTGTGTCCAAAGCGCATCGAAGTCGACTTGGCACCACACTCTTGCTTGAGGAGAGCATTGGAAAATCGCTTCGACAAATTGACGACGTTCACTTTGAAATTGCTCTGTGATCTGCTGTTTCGGACGAATGAACTTAAATTTGTAGTCTGCGAAGTAGCTGTACTTGGGCTCAATCACACCTTCAATTTCGAGATACACCAGTAGTGTTTTTAGCGGTAACTGACGAATGTTGGATTCACGTGATAGTTGATTAAGCATGATCTCCCATTGATTCGAGCCAGAAGCGCCAATGTTTTGATTTTCGTAGATCTCTTTTAATACCGCTTGGATCGATATGTTGTCTGGCGTATCACCAAAAACGAAGTTCTCGAGTGTGCTTAAACCGTGTTTGTTAGCCAGTAAAATACATTCAGACGCTTGCCCATCTCGACCAGCTCTGCCGATCTCTTGTGAGTAGTTTTCGATCGATTTTGGTAAGTCAAAGTGAATCACTCGGCGAATGTTGGACTTATCCACGCCCATACCAAACGCGATAGTTGCGACGATACAGCTCACGTCATCATTCATGAATTGGTGTTGAATAGCATCTCTATTTTCAGGCTTAAGACCCGCATGGTAAGCCACTGCATTAACGCCAGCATTGCGAAGCTGCTGAGCCACCATCTCTGCCGTTTGTTGAAGGGTGACATAAACAATAGTCGGAGCGAGAGAAGCTTGGTTAACCACATTGCACAAGGTTTCTAGCTTACTGGTTTGTTCACAAGGTTGAATCGACAGATCGAGATTTTGACGATAGAAACCCGTAACCACAACGCGCTCCTCATCAATTTCAAACTTTGACTTCATATCTTGGATAACCGCTGTAGTCGCAGTGGCTGTCAGTAGTAGAACCTGAGGAATATTGAGCTGTTTTTGGTATTGAGGAAGCTTCAGGTAGTCGGGTCTGAAGTTGTGTCCCCATTCTGAAATACAGTGCGCTTCATCGACCACAAGCAGTGAGATCGACACTTGGGAGATAAACTGACGAAAGCGTTCGTTCTTCAAGCGCTCGACGGAGATCATGAGGATCTTGGTGTCACCGTTACGCACTGACTGCATAACCTGTTGTGTGGTTTGTCGGTCTTGGCTTGATTCGATTGCCGCTGCGCTAATGCCTTTACTGTGCAGGAAAGCGAGTTGGTCTTTCATCAAGGCTAACAGTGGCGATATCACCAAGGTTAAGTGCGGTAACTCTAATGCTGGTAATTGATAGCACAGCGATTTACCTGAGCCTGTCGGGAATATCGCGGCAGTCGAGTGACCAGATAGAACGTTATCAATGACTTGCTTTTGCCCATTGCGCAGTGAGTCGAATCCGAATACTTGTTTTAACTTCTGCTCAATCATTTATGTTCTACCTGAGTTATTAAGTGTCGTATTGATGCTAAAGCGGTCACCTCTCGATGATAGCGCTGCTTTATGAATCAAATGTCTTGCACCTGATTGTACCTAATTCTATTCTGTAGCTCCTATAGAAAAGCACTTCAAAAGTATGAATAAGTCTGAGCTTCTACAAATAATCATAGAGCAACTTGAATCCCGATTACGTATCGCACAATCTGCGACTCAACGCGCCATTGACGCTGCGACAGATGAAGAGACAGTACCTGAGCATAAGTACGATACATTGGCACTAGAAGCTTCATATCTTGCCCATGGTCAAGCGATGCGAGTGCAGGAGTGTGAAGATGATATCCAGTGCTACCGGAATCTCGTCTTACGAGACAGTGAAAAGATTGCAGTAAGCAGCTATGTTGTGGTTATTGACGAAAATGATGAATGTAAACACTTTTTCATTGGGCCAAGAGTCGGAGGACTTTCTGTCACGTGGAATGAGAATGAGATTGCCATCGTGACGGCAAATGCACCTTTTGGCCAGGCTCTAATGGGTAAAGAAGTTGGTGATGAGATTGAGTTTAAGGTCGCAGATAAACAGTTTTGCTACGAAGTTATCTCTATCGACTAACTAACTGACTAATAGATATAAAACGTTTCTCTGACAAAGGAGCATATACCAAGGGTATAGTAATCTGTCAGATTGATGAGAGGATGTTATGAAAAACAATGTATTTATGAAAAACAGTGTATTAATTGCATCACTAACAGCGGTTATCGCTGTTGTGAGCTTGCCAACGTTTGCTGCTCAGTGTCGAGTTGATTTGAAGAATGAACTACGAATTGATGACCAAAAAGTCGAAATCCATCAAGTGAATGGTGATACGGCCGTTTTTGATGATAACAACGACCTCTATATTCATGGTGAGAAGGTTGAGCTTGATGCCGACCAACAAGCGGCGATTGAGAAATATCGCGAAAACATGAGTGAGTACTTACCTCGAGCGAAACAAATGGCCAACGATAGCTTAGCGTTAGCCAATGACGTGATTGATGATATCGCGGCTAGCCTGGATTCACCTGAGTCATTTGATAATGTAAAAGAATCAATGAAAACCTACTTTGCAGAACTGGAAGCGCGTTACTACAAAGATGGCGAATTAGTGTTGCCTGCAGAAAGCTTTGATTCGATGGCCAATGGCTGGTCTGAAGATTTCGAGAAGGCGAAAGAAATCTTTAACCAAGAATTTATCTCTAGCGCTTTTAATGCGATGTCAGAAAAAATGAAACAAGACGGTGGCCTAAACCTGACTGAACTGGCTGACAGTATGGCTGAATTAAAGCTGAAAGTTGAAGAGCGAATGAAAGAACACTCTCAACAAGTACAGGAGGAAGCGAATGAGTTCTGTGATTCACTTGATGAGATGGCAGAACAAGAGCAAGAACTGCATGAAATCATTCCGAACTTAAAAGATTACCAAGTCTTCACAATTTAATTCGAGTCTAGTGATGAATAGTAAGAGCACCGGTTGGTGCTCTTTTTGTTTGTATCAATGGAACCACACGGCGAGTATTTATCTCAATTCAATCCATTTCCTTCTTAAGCCTACTGCTTCGCTTTGTTGCTTATAATTGAACGATAAGACTGGTTTTTTGTTAATTTTGTTGTTCTAAATAGCGCATTGATTGTAAAAATCAGAGAATTGTTCATTTATTGGTTGTGCCTATCATTGCTTTTTATTACTGTACTTCTCAACTAGTTCACTGATTTTTAATGCGGGCGATATGGACCAACAATCTTCCTCTTCAAGAGAGCACTTTAGCTCTCGTTTAGGTTTTATTTTAGCAGCGGCTGGTGCAGCGGTTGGCTTGGGTAATATTTGGGGTTTCCCGACTCAAGTTGCCAGCAACGGTGGCGGTGCTTTCCTTTTGGTCTATTTGATCATGATCTTCGTGGTTGCTTTCCCTATGCTGGTGGTAGAGATGGCTATCGGCCGTCACGGCCAAGCAAACCCAGTTGATAGCATGCGATCTTTGACGACAAACCCTTTGGGTAAGAAAGTCGGTGAGTTTGTCGGTTGGGTTGGACTGAGTGTACCAAGCGCAGTGTTGGCGTTTTACAGTATTGTTGGTGGCTGGTTGATCTGTTTCCTAATTGGTGCGGTCGCGGATCTTATCGGCCTAGAAGCGATTGCTGATTGGTTTAAGGGCTTCAGTGTTGAGCGCAACGTATTTGGTACCGTCGCGTTCTATGTACTGACTATCTTGATTGTGCAGGGCGGTGTTAAGCAAGGCATCGAGAAATGGTCGACTCGTTTGATGCCTGCGCTGTTTGTTTTATTTGGCTTATTGTTTGTTTACATCATGACGCAATCTGGCGCGATGGAAGGCCTAAAACATTACCTTATTCCAGACTTTGAGAAAGTGTGGGATAGAAAACTGATTCTGGCGGCAATGGGACAGGGGTTCTTCTCACTCACTATTGGCGGTTGCTCGATGTTGGTTTATGGCTCTTACTTAAGCAAGAAAGAGAACCTACCAAAAATGGCGATGAACGTAACTCTGGTGGATACTGCTGTCGCTTTTATTGCTGGATTAGTGGTGATGCCAGCAATGTTTGTTGCGATGCAAAAAGGCGTTCAAATCTACGCTGAAGACGGCTCACTATTAAGCTCTGACACTCTAGTATTCACGGTTTTGCCGTTGATGTTTGATAGTTTAGGTGTGCTTGGACAGATCTTTGCGATTGTGTTCTTTTTACTACTAACGATTGCTGCACTGACTTCTTCGATTTCGATGCTTGAAGGCCCGGTTGCGCTAGTGAGTGAGCGTTTCAATACTAGACGAACGCCAACAAGCTGGGTGATTGGTGGTGCTATCGCGCTGTTTAGTGTGGTGATTGTTTACAACTTTGCTGCGATGTTTGGCATGGTAGCGATGATTGCAACTCAGTATCTTCAACCAGTCGCTGCACTGATGTTCTGTGTGTTTGGTGGTTGGGTATGGAGCCGAGCTTCAAAAGTGAAAGAGCTTGAACAAGGCAGTCCTGATTTTCAACTTGGTTGGTTTGGTAAGGTTTGGCCAATGTATGTGAAGTTTGTGTGCCCAATTTTGGTAGCAACGGTTATCTGGGCATCTTTCGGTTAATGCAGAACCCTATCTGGGCTTTTTGAAATTACCTCCTCTGAACTTGAAATATTAAGCACAAAGCCACTCATAAAGAGTGGCTTTGTTGTTTTTATATAAAGCTTAGTGGCACGAAATATAAAGCTATAGCGGCACGAACAAGATAGAAAAAAGGCGCTGAACATAATATTCAGCGCCTTTGCATTGTTCGTTAAGCAATCGTGATTACTTAATTGCCATACCTTGAGCTTGCAAGTCCGCATGGTAAGAAGAACGTACAAACGGGCCACACGCTGCGTGAGTAAAGCCTAGCTCTAGAGCAATCTCTTTTAGCTCATCGAACTCAGAAGGCGGCACGTAGCGTTCTACTGGTAAGTGGTGACGGCTTGGTGCTAGGTATTGACCTAGTGTCAGCATAGTCACACCATGTTCGCGAAGGTCTTTCAGTACTTGAACGATCTCTTCTTTTGTCTCGCCAAGACCCATCATCACACCTGATTTTGTTGGGATATCAGGGTGCTGCTCTTTGAATTTCTTCAGTAGATCAAGAGACCACTTGTAGTTCGCACCTGGACGCGCTTTACGGTATAGACGTGGCGCTGTCTCTAGGTTGTGGTTGAAAACATCTGGCGGGTTGTCTTTCATTAGGTCAAGCGCAACGTCCATACGACCGCGGAAGTCTGGAACCAGTGTTTCGATACGAATATTTGGGTTGAGTTCGCGAATCTCACGGTTACAGTCAGCAAAGTGCTGAGCACCGCCGTCACGCAAGTCATCACGGTCAACTGAAGTGATTACAACGTACTTCAGTTTCATGTCTTGAATTGTTTTAGCCAGTTTCTTCGGCTCTTCAGCTTCAGGAGCAACAGGACGACCATGGGCAACATCACAGAACGGGCAGCGACGAGTACAGATAGCGCCAAGAATCATAAACGTTGCCGTACCGTGGTTGAAACACTCGGCTAGGTTAGGACAAGACGCTTCTTCACAAACTGAGTGCAGGTTGTTTTTGCGCATTGCTGATTTGATTTCTTGAATACGATGGCTGTCTGAAGGAAGTTTAATCTTCATCCATTCAGGCTTACGTAGAACTTCTTTCTGTTCAGCAGGCATATTCTTTACGGGAATTAATGCCATTTTGTCAGCGTCACGATATTTAACGCCTTTTTCCATTTGGATTGGTTTGCTCATGATTTTATGCTTCTGCTGTAATGTTACTGGTGGCTTGAATGTCTACTTGGTCATAGCC
Organism: Vibrio sp. 10N.222.51.C5; assembly: GCF_041474575.1. Lineage (NCBI taxonomy): Bacteria > Pseudomonadati > Pseudomonadota > Gammaproteobacteria > Vibrionales > Vibrionaceae > Vibrio > Vibrio sp. 10N.222.51.C5. The sequence goes on along the minus strand of NZ_JBFRUJ010000005.1, from coordinate 21,399 downwards.
GAGTAGCTCTACGAGCTCTTGTATTAACTGTTGCTCAACGTTTTCTAGTTCACTTGGTCCGCCGAGTTGGCTTACCTGCGCCATTTCCATACCTTGGTAACCACATGGGTTAATACGTAGGAATGGAGACAGGTCCATATCGACGTTGAGTGCTAGCCCGTGGAACGAGCAGCCACGTCGAATACGTAATCCGAGTGAACAGATTTTCTTGCCATCGACATAAACACCAGGAGCGTCAGGTCGGGCAGCTGAATCTATATTGTAAGCTTTCAGAGTATTGATTACGAGGTTCTCGATATGAGTAACCAAATCACGTACTCCGAATTTCTTGCGGCGGATGTTAATCAGAAAGTAAGCCACTAATTGGCCTGGGCCGTGATAAGTCACTTGGCCACCGCGATCGCTTTGTATTACAGGGATATCACCAGCATTTAATACATGCTCAGCTTTGCCTGCTTGTCCTTGAGTGAAGACAGGGTTGTGTTCAACCAACCAAACTTGGTCTACGTCTTCTTCCGTGCGTTCGTCTGTGAACTTATGCATGGCTTTCCATACAGGTTCGTAATCCTGACGGCCTAATTTTTTTACGATTAGCTTATTTTGCAAAGCTGCACTCCCTCAAGGATTAATAAAGTGAACGCATTATAAACGCGAAACATGATTCTAACTACAGACGGACTGCAAGGTTTTTCAACTTTCTTTGTATTTATTGAAAATTAAGTTGAATGAATTTGAGCTAGATAGGGTGCTTTAAACAAAAACAGCGGCAATAAGCCGCTGTTTTTCATGTGTAATCGGAGATTACAGAACCATACGAACGATTTCGATCTCGCCCAGTTCTTTATAAAGAGTTTCTACTTGCTCAATTGAAGTCGCAGTAATATTGATAGAAACAGAGTGGTAGTTACCTTTCGCACTTGGTTTTAGCGTTGGGCTGTAGTCACCAGGAGCATGACGCTGGATCACTTCTAGTACTAGCTCAGTCAGTTCTGGCTTAGCGTGGCCCATTACTTTGTAAGTGAATGAACAAGGGAACTCTAAGAGGTCTTTTAGTTTTGCATCAGAATTGATGTTCATGATTAGCTCCAAAAGGCTAGACTCTCGCAAATTGGCGAAATGTCGATAAAAAGCGTGTTCGGTCAACAGACACGAGTAATAAGGCGGAATATTACGTGTAAATATCACCGAACTCAAGATCAACAAAAGCCGCACATGGCGGCTTTTGGTTCGCTAATGAGTAAATCATGAACTTACTCATTAGGTTAGCTATACAACAAGCTTGGGTTTTACCTAGAACAAACCTTTTGCTTGTTTAGAATAAACCCTTGAACAGAAGAACTAGGTAGTCCCATAGACGGCTGAATAGGCTGCCTTGGTCTACATCTTCAAGTGCTAGTAGTGGGTATTCAGCAACGTCTTCACCGTCTACTTGGTAGAATAGTTTACCAACTACATCGCCTTTGCTGATTGGCGCTTCTAGCTCTTTCTCAAGAACGAAGCTTGCCTTCAGGTTCTTAGCTTGACCACGAGGTAGCGTTACGAAAGTATCTTCGTCGACACCCAGTGCAACTGTGTCCTTGCTACCCATCCAGATCTTCTCTTCTACGAAGGTTTCACCGGCTGTGTGTGGTGCCACTGTTTCAAAGAAGCGGAAGCCGTAGCTAAGCAGTTTTTTGCTTTCTGTTTTACGAGCATTCGCATTCTTGGTGCCCATAACTACAGCCACTAGGCGCATTTTGCCTTCTGTCGCTGAGCTTACTAGGCTGTAACCTGCATTGCTTGTGTGGCCCGTTTTGATGCCATCAACGTTCATGCTCTTATCCCATAACAGACCGTTACGGTTGTATTGGGTGATGCCGTTGTATGTGAATTTCTTCTCTGAGTAGATACGGTACTCGTCTGGTACGTCGCGAATCAGCGCCTGACCAAGTAGCGCCATATCGTAAGGCGTTGAGTATAGGTTCGGGTTGTCTAGACCGTGCACGTTAGCAAAGTGCGTGTCTTTCATGCCGATAGAGCTTGCCCAAGCGTTCATTAGGTCAACGAATGCATCTTCAGAGCCAGCGATGTGTTCAGCCATAGCAACACATGCGTCGTTACCTGATTGAATGATGATACCGCGGTTTAATTCTTCAACTTTAACCGTAGTGCCCACTTCAACGAACATCTTAGATGAATCTGGGAAGTTTTTAGCCCAAGCATTTTCACTGATTACAACATCGTCGTTTAGGTTGATGTTGCCACGGTCGAGCTCTTGGCCGATCACGTAGCTCGTCATCATCTTGGTTAAACTTGCTGGAGAAAGCTGAGTATTCATCTCTTTCTCTGCTAGTACTTTGCCTGAATGGTAATCCATCAGAACAAAACCTTTAGCGGCGATTTGAGGAGCATCAGGAACAACAATAGGAGCGGCGAATGACGATGTAGCTATCGTTGCAGAAAGAGCAACAGAAGTAGCAAAAATCGATTTAACAAGTTTATTAGATTTAATCATTTTGAATGCAATTATTTGGTGAACTATTCATATATTAACAGAATCACTCTGTCACACCAGAGCGCTGATTACCAGAAGTAACTGTTAGATTAATTAGCGAGTTAGGGTGTGTTTTTTTATATAAGCTGACGGGTAACCCATTAGCTTAACTTGTTCTAATTTCTCTTGAGTCAGAGCATAGTCATGAAATGGCCCAATCATCAGACGGTAGTTGTCATCATTTGGCTGCAAGAACGTTGCTACTTCTAGCTTTTCGGCTAGATCTTTCGCTAACTTCTCTGTTCTATCTTCATGTGGAGATGTTGCGACTTGAATAATAAATTGCGGTAAAGCAGCCTTTTTATTTGCGTCGGTTGGCATAGCCACAGTAATGACTTCAATCTCAACATTTGCCGTGCCGGTTCTCAACACATCGAGCTTGTAAGCTGCCGCATAACTAAGGTCAATGATTCGGCCTTCATGGAATGGGCCGCGGTCATTGATACGAACAATCGTCGTTTTGTTATTGTCGGTATTCGTCACTTTTACATAGCTTGGAATTGGCAATGTTTTGTGCGCCGCAGACATCGAATACATGTCATAGATCTCGCCGTTAGACGTTAAGTGACCATGAAATTTCTTACCGTACCAAGAGGCTTTGCCTTTCTCAGTAAACCCTTCGGTCTTCTTTACGATCTTGTAGTCTTCGCCACGTAAAGTGTAATCCGTGTTACCACCTAAACTATAAGGTTCATACTGAGGGTGAGCATCCTCGAGATGCTCTACTGAGATAGGTGCGTCTGGTGCAATATCTGAATCAATATCGTAGCGGCCTGTTGGCTGCTTTGAAGAACAACCATTGATTAAAATCGCTAGCCCTAAGATAGAGGCTATTTTTTTGATTGGCAGCTCATCAACCAAGGATGCTTTTTTTGGAAACGTTGTAATAGACATCGATTAGGTCGCCTTTGAGAATGCTTTTCTGTGTGTATGGATCGACATTAAAATACCAAAACCAGCCATAAGGGTAACCATTGAAGTACCACCATAACTGACTAAAGGAAGAGGAACACCAACCACAGGTAGAATGCCACTTACCATGCCAATGTTTACAAAAATATAAACGAAGAAGCTCAGTACAATACTGCCGCCCATCATTCGACCGAATGCGGTTTGAGCTTGGCTCGCAAGCACTAAGCCACGTCCAATAATAAACAGGTAGATAGCAAGCAAGAACAAGATACCAATCATGCCCCACTCTTCGGCGATGACCGCAAAAATGAAGTCGGTGTGGCGCTCTGGAATGAATTCTAATTGAGATTGAGTGCCTTGCAGCCAACCTTTTCCTGATATACCACCCGAACCTATCGCAATCTTACTTTGAATGATGTGGTAACCCGCACCTAATGGATCTGATTCAGGATCAAAAAGGGTTCTAACACGCACTTTTTGATATTCACGCATCAAGAAGAACCATAGGATTGGGATAAATGCCCCTAATGCGATTGCGGCGCTAGCAATGATTTTCCAACTGATACCAGCCAGGAATATCACGAAGATACCAGATGCGGCGATAAGGATAGATGTACCTAGGTCAGGCTGCTTTGCGATTAGAATCGTCGGTACAAACACCATCACTAGCGAGATCGCTAATGTTTGGAATGTTGGTGGAAGTGAGCGCTTACCGATAAATCGTGCCAGCATCAAAGGCACCGCGAGCTTTAATAGCTCTGACGGTTGGAATCGAACAAAGCCGAAGTTTAACCAACGCTGGGCGCCTTTAGAGGCTTCACCAAAGAACAACACGCCCAATAGCAAGATGACACCACCTACAAATAGCAGTGGTGCCAAGGTTTCATAAGTACGAGGTGAGATTTGCGCTAGGAAGATCATCACACCTAAAGACAGAGCCATGCGCATCGCCTGGCGGTCCATCATCGCAAGGCTTTGTCCGCTTGCGCTGTACATGATCAGCAGGGCAAAGCCCATTAAAACCAGAATGCCAAGCAAAAGCGGCAGGTCGATATGCAGCCTTTCGAATAGGGCTCTATTTCGTCCAGTTGAAGGATCAAGTTTCATTATTTAATTGGCTCACTTTGATAATCTTCTGCAAGGATAATATGGTCTAAAATCCTTCTTACTACTGGGCCGCCGTTAGAAGAACCGCCACCTGCGTTCTCTAGAACGATAGTCACGACGGCTTCAGGATCTTCAAAAGGCGCGTAACCCGTAAAGAGGGCGTGATCGCGTAAGTGCTCTGCGATTTCATCCGCGTTGTACTCTTCATCTTCTTTTAAGCCGAATACCTGTGCGGTACCCGATTTACCAGCGGTTTGGTAAGACATCTTCTGGAATGAACGTCTTGCCGTACCTTTCTTACCGTGGTTAGCCAGCCTCATACCTTCCTGAGCGATATCCCAATACTTCTTCTTAACCCCGGTTAGCGGTGGGTAAGTTTCAATGTCCGACATGATTTGTTCATCGAATGGACGACCGTTATCAATGGTTGAACGAAGTAGGTGAGGTGCGGTTACTTCACCTTCATTGACCAAAACTGATGTGGCTTTTGCAATCTGCATGGGTGTTGCAGTCCAGTAGCCTTGGCCAATACCAACTGGGATGGTGTCACCTTGGTACCAAGGCACACGGTGTCTTGCCATCTTCCAATCACGAGTTGGCATATTGGCTTTGCTTTCTTCATAAATATCGATGCCTGTATAGTCACCAAAGCCGAACATCATCATCCATTTGGATATGCGATCAATGCCGAGATCATAAGCAATTTGGTAAAAGAAAGTATCCACTGACTCTTCAATCGCTTTCTCTATATCAACGACACCGTGTCCCCAACGCAACCAGTCACGGAATGGTCTCGTTTTTGAGTTTGGTATCTTCCAATAGCCTGGGTCATTGCGCGTAGTGTTTGGTGTAATAACACCTTCTTGCAGAGCAGCAACAGCAATGAAGGGTTTGATCGTCGATGCTGGTGGGTAAATCCCTAGCGTGGCACGGTTAACCAAAGGGCGGTTTTTGTCTTGAAGTAGCGCGTTATAGCCTTTAGACGAGATACCATGCACGAATGCGTTTGGGTCGTAGCTTGGGCTCGATACCATGGCTAACACGCCATTGTCTTTCGGATCGAGAACGATAGCTGAACCACGGCGGCCATCAAGTAACTTATGTACGTATAGCTGTAGCTTGATATCTAAGTTAAGTACGATATCTTTGCCTGGAACCGAAGGGACAAATTTAAGGGTACGAATCACTCGTCCACGACTGTTAACTTCGACTTCTTGGTAGCCAGCTGTACCGTGCAACATATCTTCGTAATAACGCTCAATACCCAACTTACCGATATCACGTGTAGCTTGGTAATTGGCGTCTTTTTCTTCTCGCATCAAGCGCTGCATATCACGGTCATTGATGCGCGATACATAGCCTATTACGTGAGTGAGCACATCACCGTAAGGGTAGAAACGCTTCAAAGTTCCCGTAACTTCAACACCTGGGAATTTGTGTTGGTTTACAGAGAAGACGGCAACTTGTTCTTCAGACAGTTGATTAAGAATAGGTACTGATTTAAAGCGTCGTGAATTACGACGATCACGATTAAAGCGCTCGATACGCTCTGGCGGGATCTCAATTAATGCTTGCAGACGAGCAAGCGTGTCATCCATATCTTTAATTTTTTCGGGTATGATTTCTAGATTGAAAACAGGACGGTTTTCGGCAAGAAGTATACCGTTGCGATCGTAAATCAAACCACGGTTAGGGGCGATCGGAACGACCTTGATACGGTTGTCGTTAGAACGAGTTTTATAGTCTTGGTATTGATTGACCTGAATGTTGTACAGGTTAACAACCAACATCGACATCATGACTATGATCCCCGCAAACGCAACAAAAGCACGGCTAGTAAATAGTCGTGCTTCTGCTTTGTAATCGCGGATTTGGCTACGTTTACGTAACATTAACGCTTATTCTCGATGATAAGGGTGGTTAGCAGTGATGCTCCAAGCTCGATACAAGCTTTCAGCCATGATAACGCGTACTAATGGGTGAGGGAGAGTAAGCGCAGACAGAGACCAACTTTGGTCTGCGGCCGCTTTACATGCAGGTGCTAATCCTTCAGGCCCGCCAATTAGGATAGATACGTCACGTCCATCCAGCTTCCAACTTTCTAATTGCTCAGCAAGTTGAGGTGTATCCCACTTTCTACCTGGGATATCGAGCGTGACAATACGGTTGCCTTTTGGAACTGCAGCCAGCATCGCTTCACCTTCTTTTTGAAGAATGCGTGCAATATCTGCATTTTTACCGCGCTTTCCTGCAGTAATTTCAATGAGCTCTAATGGCATATCGTGAGGGAAGCGGCGTTTGTATTCTTGAAACCCTTCTTCAACCCACTTTGGCATTTTTGTGCCAACTGCGATTAACTGGATCTTCAAAGCTTAGCCCCAAAGTTTTTCTAGTTGGTACAGCTCACGATGCTCTTCTTGCATAACGTGAAGCATGCTTGTGCCCATATCTAGAACAACCCATTCACCTTCTTGCTGACCGTCCATACCTAGAGGTTGCATACCCGCTTTACGCACTTCATCAGCAACATGCTGTGCAATAGAGGCAACATGGCGTTTAGAGGTGCCAGTACAAACAATCATGTAATCAGTAACGCTTGATTTGCCTTCTACATCGATAGTTACAATCGATTCTGCTTTCATGTCGTCGGCTTTGTCTGCAAGAAAATCTTTTAGTTCTTCACGTAACACTGGGTGTTCCTTTAATCTGAATTTAGCTTTGTTTAGGGCTTGTTGACCCTAGAATATAACACGCTTTTATGCGTGGAATGGTATTGAAGCTGAAGGGATACAAAACTCTACGCTTAACTGATGAATTAGTGGCCAAGGCGACTGCTCATATTGAGTTTTTGTCATCAATTCAGCTTGAGTGAGCAACGCGAACAAAGAGTGTAATTGAGAAATCGAAACTCTTGTTAGCGCGGCGTTATAAAGAGGCTTTTTAGATTGCCAGATACGGTGTTTTTCGAAGACCTGACCAATCGGCATCTGTTTCATTTGTTGCTGCATTTGTAATAGCAGAGCAAGCTCTCGTTGTATGCTACGTAATAAAATGACGGGTTCGACACCTTCAGCTTCTAGCTGACGCAGGATTCGTTGTGCTCGGTTACCTTTGCCTGCCAATAACGCATCACTCCAATGGAATGGAGTAAAATGGTTGTGTCGACTCAGCGATTCTTCTAAGCGTACTAACGTGAGTTTTCCATCTGGGTATTGGAGAGCCAGTTTTTCTAGGCTTTGGGTGAGAGCAAATAGATTACCCTCATGCCATTGCGCCAGCATTTGAATCGCTTCAGGGTCTGGCGTTAAACCGATTTGACGGCAACGCGCTTGGACAAACTGAGGTAACCGACTGACATCTGGCGTTAGGCAACTGACCCAGTGACCCTGATTCGAAAGAGCCTTAAACCACTTAGCGCTTTCTTGAGCTTTGGTGAGCTTAGTGCCCACCAAGATTAACAAGATATCACTGTGGATATGCTCGGAGATTGCGAGTAGCTCTTTCGCTATTGCAGCATTGACGCCTGACTCTGGCAGTTCAAGCTCGATGACCTGACGGCTAGAGAATAGGCTCAGTGCTTGAGTGCAGTCGTAGACTTGATTCCAGTCGAGACTGCTATCAATCGCAAAGCGGTGACGTTCTTCAAAGCCTTGCTGTTTTGCAGCCTTTTGAATCGCTTCTCGGCTCTCTTGCAACAGTAGCGGTTCGTTACCAAAAATTAGGTAAACATTACTCAACTGTTTAATAAGTTGCTCTGATAAGCGGTCAGCAAAAATACGCATCAAATAAACCTATTACTCAGCCGAATCGCTAAGTGTTGGTTGTTCTTCTGAAGCTGGTACGATCTCAACATTCTTGATGTTGTATTGCTTTTCGAGTTCTTTCACTTGAACGTGCTCTAGTGCATCTAGGTCCATGCTATCAGCTGCAATGTTCGCTTTTAGTCGAGCCATCTGACGAAGGATTTGGCTTGTTGCCAACTTACGCATCTCATCTTCGATCATGTCTCGTTCAACCGACTTCGCAAGTGCAGTTAGCGGGTTATCTAGGTAACTACGGGTTACGCTGGTTGAGAACGTCTTTGAGCCAAGATCTGGGATCGTTACTCGGTATGAAGCGTTAAATGTTAGTTCAATTTCGGCGGCACGAGTATTTTGGTATAGCGATAAAGTACGCTCACCAACACTCTCGCTAATGATGTGCAGGTTAGGGGTATTTTCAGCTGGTGGCACAATTTCTACATCATTCATGCGCAGTTGGCCTTTCATCATACGTGTAAACGTACTGTATTGGTCGTAACTGGTTACCGAGATCTTATTGAGTTCTTCTGGTACCGAGTAGTCACCGCGCAGGTGAAAACCACAGGCACTGAGTAGACTCACGGTTAGAACAACAATAGTAACTTTCAATGAAGATAGTGAAATCAGGCGCATTATTTGATGGCTCTCATGAAGGTAGAATACTTATTTAAAGGCTTTAGCTTGTTGAAGTGAGGTTAGTCACTGAAAGTAAAGCGTTTAAATAAGTAGACAGGGCAATGTCATTACCCTGTCTAAAGACTGCAAAAAACGAATTAAGTTCGTTTTAGTCTACTAAGATTAGTTAGCAACAATGTTTAGAAGCTTACCTGGTACGAAGATAACTTTACGAATCGTTAAGCCATCTAGGAACTTCTTAGCGTTCTCATCGTTCAGACCAAGCTCACGAACCTGCTCTTCTGTTGCATCAGCAGCAACGGTTAGTTTCGCACGTAGCTTACCGTTGATCATAACAACGATAGTTTTCTCGTCTTCAACTAGCGCTTTCTCATCGAAAGTTGGCCATGTTGCTGAGTCTACGTTTGATTCACCAAGTGCAATCCACATTTCGTAAGAGATGTGTGGCGTCATTGGGTAAAGCATGCGAACAACAGCTTTTAGCGCTTCATCAAGGATTGCACGATCTTGTACAGACTCTTGAGGTGCTTTCGCTAGCTTGTTCATCAATTCCATGATCGCAGCGATTGCTGTGTTGAACGTTTGGCGACGGCCGATATCGTCCGTTACTTTCGCGATAGTCTTGTGGATATCACGGCGAAGTGCTTTTTGGTCACCAGACAGAGCAGAAGCATCAACAGATTCAGCAGCGCCTTTAGAAGAGTGAGCGTGAACCAGTTTCCAAACACGCTTAAGGAAGCGGTTTGCGCCTTCAACGCCAGACTCTTGCCACTCAAGTGTCATGTCTGCAGGAGATGCAAACATCATGAATAGACGTACTGTGTCAGCACCGTACTTGTCTACCATCTCTTGTGGGTCGATACCGTTGTTTTTCGACTTAGACATCTTGATCATGCCTGAGTGTTCAACTTCGCGGCCTTGGTTGTCGACAGCTTTTTCGATACGGCCTTTACCGTCACGATCGATAGTCACGTCAGTAGGAGCAATCCACTCTTTGGTGCCTTTTTCATTCGTGTGGAAGAACGCGTCAGCTAGAACCATACCTTGACATAGTAGTTGCTTGAATGGTTCGTCAGACGTTACGTAACCTGCATCACGTAGCAATTTATGGAAGAAACGAGAGTACAATAGGTGCATACAAGCGTGCTCGATACCACCGATGTACTGGTCTACTGGTAGCCAGTAGTTTGCTTTCTCTGGGTCTAGAATATCGTCAGCTTGTGGTGAACAGTAACGAGCGTAGTACCAAGAAGACTCCATGAACGTATCGAATGTATCTGTCTCACGTAGAGCAGGTTCGCCGTTGAATGTTGTTTCTGCCCAAGACTTGTCTGCCTTGATTGGGCTGGTCACACCATCCATTACCACGTCTTCTGGAAGAATGACTGGTAGCTGGTCTGCTGGTACTGGGTGAACTTCACCGTCTTCAGTGGTAACCATTGGGATTGGTGCACCCCAGTAACGTTGACGAGATACACCCCAGTCACGTAGACGGAAGTTTACTGTCTTCTTACCTTTGCCTTCAGCTTCTAGCTTCGCAGCAATTGCATCGAATGCTTCTTGGAAAGCAAGACCATCGAATTCACCAGAATCGAACAATACACCTTTCTCTGTGTAAGCCGCTTCAGAAACGTCTAGCTCAGAACCGTCTTCAGGCTTGATTACTGGGATGATGTCGATGCCGTACTTAGTTGCGAATTCGTAGTCACGTTGATCGTGAGCAGGAACCGCCATTACCGCACCTGTGCCGTAATCCATAAGTACGAAGTTTGCTACGTATACAGGAACAACACGACCGTTAAGAGGGTGGATAGCCGTTAGGCCAGTATCCATACCTTTCTTTTCCATCGTTGCGAGTTCAGCTTCAGCAACTTTAGTGTTACGACACTCTTCAACGAATGCAGCAAGCTCTGGGTTGTTCTTCGATGCTTTCTCTGCAAGAGGGTGACCTGCAGCGATACCAACGTAAGAAACACCCATTAGTGTATCTGGACGTGTTGTGTACACTTCTAATGGTGCTTCTTCGCCGTTAACAGCGAAAGATAGCTCAACACCTTCAGAGCGGCCGATCCAGTTGCGCTGCATGGTCTTAACCATTTCAGGCCAACCTTCAAGGTTGTCTAGATCGTCTAGTAGCTCTTGAGCGTACTCAGTGATTTTAATAAACCACTGTGGAATTTTCTTTTGCTCTACTGGAGTGTCACAACGCCAGCAACAACCGTCTTCTACTTGCTCATTTGCCAGTACTGTTTGGTCGTTTGGACACCAGTTCACTGAAGATGTCTTCTTGTAAACCAGGCCTTTTTCGTAAAGCTTAGTGAAGAACTCTTGTTCCCAACGGTAGTACTCTGGAGTACACGTTGCGAATTCACGGTTCCAGTCGTAACCAAAGCCTAGAAGCTTAAGCTGGTTCTTCATGTACTCAATGTTTTCGTAAGTCCATGGTGCAGGTGCTGTATTGTTTTTAACAGCGGCGTTTTCTGCAGGTAGGCCGAATGCATCCCAACCAATTGGCTGCATTACGTTTTTGCCTTGTAGACGTTGGAAACGAGATACCACATCACCGATGGTGTAGTTACGCACGTGACCCATGTGCAGTCGGCCACTTGGGTAAGGGAACATAGAAAGACAGTAGAATTTTTCTTTGTTTGGGTCTTCACTTACAACGAAAGTCTCGCTGTTATCCCAGTGTTGTTGAACCTTTTGTTCAATCTCTTGCGGGTTATATTGTTCTTGCATCGATGGTATCCGGTTATCTTGGAATTTGTGAGTTCGGTTAGAACAGAATCTTACAGATCGTCATAGAATACCTAAAGGAGCTGAGTACAACAATAGTTATACCCTTCATACTTGCAGTTGCCGCTTAGTAGATTGTGTAATTTTCACTGAATTTCGCAGGGCAACTATACTTAAGAGTATGAATTGCATTTGTTTGTAAGCGGGAGTGCATTGCAGCGCATCCGTTTGCTCACTAAAAGGTTGGTTATCTTAAGGAGGTTGTTATGCCGAAGAAAAAAGCGCTCTATGAAGAAGTCGTCGAAGAGGTGATTGAAACGCTGAAGCATAGCCCTGAAGAGCTCAACAACAAAATCGAAACGTCGGGCAAGTTTGCGAAAGCAGCTAATGATATGACTAAAGATGAGCTTTCATTGATCTCTGCCTACGTGAAGTCGGACTTAAAAGAGTTTTCCGAAAGCTATGAAGAGAGTAAAAGCGGTCCATTCTATTTGATGATTGCGGACTCTATTTGGCAAGGGCTGTTGGATATTACTGATCGTACTAAGGTGGAATGGGTTGAACTGTTCCAAGACTTAGAACACCAAGGCTTGTATCAAGCGGGTGAAGTCATTGGCTTGGGAACCTTAGTATGTGACGAGTGTGGTCACCAAACCGAATATAACCACCCAACCAATATCATTCCATGCATTAAATGTGGTTCTAAAGGGTTTAGTCGTAAAGCCCTTAAACCGTAAGCTTCTGAACCATAGCGTATCAACGCAAAACCACAGCAATGAAAAAGGGTTGACCCGATCAGTCAACCCTCAAATCACTTTTCGTCGAATCTAGCTTTTTGGCTTTCTAATTACCCAACCAATCACCAAGCTGAGCATCGCCCAGATATACAGTGGCCAAGTACCTACTGTGTGATAAGGCGTTTGACCATCCGTTGAAATGAGTTCAGCTTTTAACACTGCCGTTTCAAACTGAGGCACTTGCTTGATTATATTGCCTTTGTAATCAGTAACTGCCGTCACACCGTTGTTGGTCGAGCGAATAACCGGCTTACCAAGCTCCAGAGCACGCATCTGTGCAATTTCCATATGTTGCAGAGGGCCAATCGAACGACCAAACCACGCATCGTTAGAGAGCGTTAAAATAAAGTCAGTCTCGTCGGTTACGTTCTGTCTAACTTGATCATTAAAGATGATCTCATAACACAGTGCCGGCGCTAAGTGACGACCATTTGCCACTATGTTTGGTTGAACAAAGTCGCCACGGCTAAATGATGACATTGGCAAGTTAAAGAAAGGTGCTAATGGACGCAAGATATCTTCAAACGGCACAAACTCACCAAATGGTAACAGGTGGTGTTTATGGTAGCGTTCGTCTGGATCGTAGCTGTACTCACCGTATGGATTCACACCGAGAGAAAGAACACTGTTGTAGTATTTCTTATCTTCAGACTGATTCAGCACACCGGTAATGATCGAACTGTTGTTCATCTTCGCTGCGCTATCCAAGTTACGTAGGAAAGATGGGATCTCAACTTCGAATGCTGGAATAGCCGCTTCAGGCCAGATGATGATATCCGCTCCCCAGTTTTCTCTGCTTAGGTCGGTGTACTTCATCATGGTCGGCCAGCGATGACTCGGCAGCCATTTGCTGTCTTGATCGACGTTGCCTTGGATTAAGACGACTGACGTGGTTTTTTCAGGGTTCGGCGTGACCCAGTCGATGTTGCGAATACCAAAGCCTGCACTAAATACGACGGCGGGAATGAGAGCGATGCTCCAAGCTCGGTTAACAATCGCATAAGTGAATGCAGAGGCTGAAACAATGATCGCTAAAGTTACTAGATCTACGCCGCCAATCGGTGCAAATGAACCTAATGGCGAATCGATTTGGCTGTAGCCTAACCAAAGCCAAGGGAAGCCCGTCATTACCCATCCACGCAGCCAATCGCTGACTAACCACAATGCAGGAGCTGCGAGGAAAAAGCGGCTTAGGTTATTGGCAGGGAAGAATTTATTCAAACCCCAGGTAAATAGCCCTGAATAAACGGCTAGGTAGCCAACAAGCAATGCCATCAAAAATAGGTTGGCTGCCAGTGGCATGCCGCCAAAACCATCAATGCTGACGTATACCCAGCTGATACCTGTGGTGAATTGACCTAAACCCCATGCGTAGCCAATCCAAAGCGCACTTTTAGGAGAGCGGTTGTGGATCAGTAACAGCAACAAAGCTGGGCTGAGAATAGCAAGAGGCCATATAGAGTATGGAGCGAATGAAAGGGTGGTTATAGCGCCAACAAAAACGGCCGCAAGCGGCCGTAATAGGCGATGAATAAAGGTATTAGTCATCTAATTTCTGTCATCTCTTTAGAGAGAAGTTGTTATTCTTCGATAGTCGGAAGAGGCTGTTCGTCAGGAATGGTTACCTGTAGCTGAATCACACGACGGTTATCTGCTGATGTTATTTTGAAATGGTAGTTTTCGATTTCTACAATTTCGCCACGAACCGGCAGGTGGCCGAGTGCTGTCATAACCATGCCGCCTACCGTATCCACTTCGTCGTCACTAAAGGCAGTGTTAAACGTATCGTTGAACTCTTCAATAGTGGTTAAAGCTTTTACAGAGAAGGTATGCTTACTCAGCTTACGAATATCTAGCTCTTCTTCATCGTCGAACTCGTCTTCAATTTCACCAACGATTTCTTCGAGGATATCTTCAATGGTTACCAGGCCAGAAACTCCACCAAACTCATCGACAACGATAGACATGTGGTAACGCTCTTCTTGGAACTCCTTAAGCAGGCGATCAACTCGCTTACTTTCAGGAACAACCACGACAGGGCGAATCACTTGTTCGATATCAAATGGAGCACTTTCTGAACCCAAATACTTAAGTAGGTCCTTCGCTAATAGAATGCCTTCAACATGGTCTTTATCTTCACTGATCACTGGGTAGCGAGAGTGTTGAGCATCAGTAATGAGCGCAATCAATGTATCTAGATCATCTGTGCGTTCAACTGTAACCATTTGAGAGCGAGGCAGCATAATATCGCGTACTCGCATCTCTGAAATTTCCATAACACCCTCGAGCATGTCGCGTGTGTCGTGGTCAATTAGGTCATTAATTTCTGAGTCGCGGATTACATCTACGAGCTCTTGGCGATCTTTTACTTCACCTTGAAATAGTTGGCCTAGGCGTTCAAAGAAGGACTTTCTACTCGGACCTTCAGATTTTTTACTTCCCTCAGAAGTGGGGGGGTTACCTTCGTTCATGATTTCTCAAAAAATAACGCTATCAGAAGTGTGATAGCACACGTTACAACTCAGATTCCTGTGAAAATCACAGGTTCGATGAGTTATTGTTTCTCTGCAACCTACTTTACTAGAATCAATTTACTTTTCTAGAATGTAAGGGTCTTCAAACCCCATAGATTGCATGATTTCTGTCTCGAGTGACTCCATCTCTTCAGCTTCATCATCTTCGATATGATCATAACCTAGCAGATGCAGACTGCCATGTACAACCATATGAGCCCAGTGTGCTAGCAGAGGCTTACTTTGCTCTTCTGCTTCTTTTTCGACAACTTGGCGGCAGATAATGAGGTCGCCCAGTAGATCTAACTCGATCCCTGGAGGAGCCTCGAATGGAAAAGACAACACGTTAGTTGGCTTATCTTTGCCACGATATTCATGATTGAGCTTGTGGCTTTCTTGTGTATCAACGATACGAACCGTCAACTCAGCGTTCTCTTGAAACTGAGGAATTGTCTTGTCCAACCAAAGCTGAATATCTTGCTCAGTTGGAAGACCTTGCTCATTTTCGACCGCTAATTGCAGGTCTAGTTCAATAGACATCTATTTATCACCTTGTTCTGCAATTACAGAGCTATTTTGTGTTGCTAATTGTGTCGTAACTACCTGCTGAGCCTCAAGAAGTTTGGCTTCACGCTCTTCACGTTTACGCTTTTCAAACTCTTTGCGCTCTTTCTGGTCTTTTGCTTCCCACTTCTCGTATGCGTTGACGATACGAGCAACTACAGGGTGACGAACGACGTCTTCAGACATGAAGAAGTTAAAGCTAATGTCGTCGACTTCATTGAGCACTTCAGTCGCATGGCGTAAGCCTGATTTTGCACCACGAGGTAAATCGATTTGCGTAATATCACCTGTGATCACAGCGCGTGAGTTAAAACCGATACGGGTTAAGAACATCTTCATCTGTTCTACCGTGGTGTTTTGGCTCTCATCAAGAATGATAAACGCATCATTCAATGTACGACCACGCATGTAAGCCAGTGGCGCAACTTCAATTACGTTACGTTCAATCAGCTTCTCAACTCGCTCAAAGCCAAGCATCTCAAACAGCGCATCGTAAAGTGGACGTAAATATGGGTCTACTTTTTGGCTTAAATCACCCGGTAGGAAACCAAGCTTCTCACCGGCTTCAACAGCAGGACGAGTCAGTAGGATTCGGCGAACCTCTTGGCGTTCAAGTGCATCAACTGCTGCAGCAACGGCTAAGTAGGTTTTACCTGTACCTGCTGGCCCAATACCAAAGGTGATGTCATGAGTCACCATGTTCATTAGGTACTGTGCTTGGTTTGGCGTTCGAGGTTTGATGACGCCTTTTTTAGTCTTAATGGTCACTTCTTTGCCGTAGTCAATTTCAGACTCGACGTGTTGCTCCAAAATGCCTGACTCGGTGATCGCCAGATGTATTTGCTCTGGTTCGATATCGATTATGTTGCCTTTAACTGGAGCCGTTTCAACATAGAGGTGTTTGATGATGTCTAAAGCTGCGGCTGTAGTGTGAGGCTTACCAACAATGGTGAAAAAGTTGCTACGGTAATTAATCTCAACGCCCAGACGACGCTCAAGATGCTTGATGTTGTCGTCAAATGGTCCGCATAAACTTGCCAAGCGCTTGTTGTCTGCTGGTTCTAGATTTATCTCTAAGGTAACGATTTTATTGCTCAAATTAGCCTCTCATTTTGTGCCACTCACTCTTAAATAAAACAAAGAGCAAAAAGCCCGATTTAGACCGGGCTTCTGATGGTGATATCCCTATTTCTAAGATGGTCACTTAGTTAGGTAATTTCAAGCTTTGTGTTTGCGCTTTGTGCTCAAACAGTTGTATTGCCTATGGCGTAAATGTCGCTACACCTAGCTCGTCTTCACGTTTTGTTTTTTCCATCATTTCTGCTGGAGTCATAACAACGCGTAGACCCATGTCTTTTTCTGTGCGAACTAGCTCACCACGTAGTGAGTTGGTGTAAACCTCAGTGATCTTCACATCTACGAATTGACCGATTAGGTCTGCAGAACCTTCGAAGTTCACAACACGGCTGTTTTCTGTACGGCCGCGAAGTTCCATTAGGTTCTTTCTTGATGGGCCTTCAACAAGGATACGTTGCTCTGTGCCTAACATTAGACGAGAGAAACGCATAGCTTGTGTGTTTACCGTTTGCTGCAGTTCGTACAGACGATCTTTCTTCTCTTGTGCTGGTACATCACATGGGTAATCTGCCGCTGGCGTACCTGGACGTGGAGAGAAAACAAAGCTGAAGCTCATATCGAAATCAACGTCTTTAATTAGCTTCATTGTATCTTCGAAGTCTTGCTTAGACTCACCAGGGAAACCAACAATAAAGTCAGAGCTGATTTGAATGTCAGGGCGAGCTTTACGCAGTTTACGGATAATAGATTTGTACTCGATAGCCGTATGTGGGCGCTTCATCATCGTAAGAATACGGTCACTACCACTTTGTACTGGTAGGTGAAGGAAGCTCACTAGCTCTGGTGTGTCTTTGTAAACTTCAATGATGTCGTCACCAAACTCAAGCGGGTGGCTTGTTGTGAAACGAATACGGTCGATACCGTCGATAGAAGCAACAAGACGAAGCAGTTCTGCGAATGAACAGATATCGCCTTCGTGTGTTGGACCGCGGTATGCGTTTACGTTTTGACCTAGCAGGTTAACTTCACGTACGCCTTGCTCTGCAAGTTGAGCAACTTCGAAAAGTACATCATCCATTGGACGGCTAACTTCTTCGCCACGTGTGTATGGTACAACGCAGTAAGTACAGTATTTAGAACAACCTTCCATGATAGAAACGAACGCCGTCGCGCCTTCAGCTTTTGGCTCTGGCAGGTTATCGAACTTTTCGATCTCTGGGAAAGAGATATCCATTACTGGCTTTTCGTTAGACAGTGATGATTTAATCATCTCTGGCAAACGGTGTAATGTTTGTGGGCCAAAGATAACGTCTACGTAAGGTGCACGTTGACGAATGTGATCACCTTCTTGAGTCGCTACACAGCCACCCACACCGATCACCACACCTTCTTTTTTATCTTTAAGCGTTTTCCAACGACCAAGCTGGTGGAATACTTTTTCTTGCGCTTTTTCGCGGATAGAACAAGTATTCAATAGTAGTACGTCTGCTTCCTCAGGTACTTCAGTTAGCTCATAGCCATTTGCAGCGTTAAGCAGGTCGGCCATTTTTGATGAATCATATTCATTCATCTGACAGCCCCAAGTTTTAATTAGCAGTTTCTTACTCATTATATGTTCGCTCGATCGTTAGTTTAATTTAAGGGAGCAAATCGCCCATTATTTATCCGCTAGCCCCGTTTGTCATAATTCGGTATTCAATTTTATGACAGGCTCTAGCGGCAAGCGGCGTATTGTACTGGTTTCAAAACCGACTGACTAGTAGTCTGAACAAATCTCTTATGTAGTGGTTTTTATTATCGTTAACGCCATATGCCATAAGGGATAACCCTTTTTTCGAATAAGGTTTTTGGTTACAAGTTAGTTATGAAAAAGTACAATCAAAAACAGTCAAAGAATCAAACTGATAAGTACGAAATATGAACAGTTACGATATTGTAGTAGTCGGTGGCGGCATGGTTGGCGCAGCAACAGCAATCGGTTTTGCAAAGCAAGGTCTGAGTGTTGCGGTGATCGAAGGTTTTGCCCCACAAGCTTTTGATGAATCGCAAGCGATGGACATTCGTGTGTCAGCGATTTCTCAAGCATCGGTCGATTTGCTTGAAGATCTTGGTGCATGGCAAAGTATTGCAGCAATGCGAGTGTGTTCTTATAAACGTTTAGAGACGTGGGAGCACCCAGAGTGTCGTACTCGATTTGATGCTGCCTCACTAGACCTTCCTCGTTTGGGCTATATCGTTGAGAACAGACTCATTCAATTAGGTTTATGGTCTCAATTTGATGCCTACGACAATCTCGAACTGTTATGCCCAGAAAAGCTCGATGTGATTGAGTTTGGTGAAATCAATATCGTAAAGCTTCAATCAGGGGCTGAGTTGTCTGCGAAGTGGGTGGTTGGTGCTGATGGTGCGAATTCAGCCGTTCGCCAACAAGCTGGAATTGGCATCACGGCTTGGGATTATCGACAACACTGTATGCTTATCAATGTAGAAACAGAACAACCTCAGCAAGATATTACTTGGCAGCAATTTCTACCAAGTGGCCCTCGTTCATTTTTGCCTTTGTGTTCTCTAACCTCTGACGGTCAAGAAGTCGGGCTGGGCTCGTTAGTTTGGTATGATTCTCCACTGCGTATTAAGCAACTGTCAGCAATGGCCCCTGAAAAACTACGTAACGAAGTACTTACTCACTTTCCTAAAGAGTTAGGTGATATCAAAGTCTTGAATTCGGGTTCTTTTCCTCTGACACGACGTCATGCTCAATCATACTCGAAGAATAACTGTATTTTGGTCGGAGACTCTGCGCATACCATCAACCCTTTGGCTGGGCAGGGTGTTAACTTAGGCTTCAAAGATGTATCAGTACTGCTGGATGTCACCAAAGAAAAGGGTGAATTGAACCAGTCTGTAGCAAGACGCTATGAAGTGATAAGAAGAGGCGACAATCTAATGATGCAAAGTGGCATGGATTTCTTCTACAAGACATTCAGCAACGACATTGGCCCACTGAAATTTGTACGTAATGCTGCTCTAAAACTAGCTGAAAATTCAGGCCCGATTAAAGCTCAAGTATTGAAATACGCTTTGGGTCTCTAATTGAGCGTTTAAGACTGCTTATGAAAAGAAGGAGAGCGAATGCTCTCCTTTTTTGTATTCGATGATGTCTATCGCTGCTGTGTCACACAAACTGGCGCATCTAGCTCTAATGAGTAGCCTGTGTAAACCAGAGATCCGTCTTCTGTATTTCGCTTGAATGACGTGATGTTATTAGTGTGCTGGTTTGTGGCGATAAGCCATTTCCCATCGTTCGTTATATGGAAGTCTCTTGGGAATTTGCCTTCAGTGTCGTAGCTATCAATGAAAGTCAGCCTTTGAGTCTCAGAGTCGATTTTGAAGCTACTGATTCTTGATTGGTGTCGACATGACACATAAAGGAATTGCTCATCAGGCGATAGCTTAATCGCAGCTGCGGCTTCTCCCTTCTCCATATTAGGCAATGCATCAATCTCTTCCACTACATTCCAAATGCCTAAAACCTTTTCCAAAGTCAGCAACGTTTCAGAGAGTTCACAGACCACATAGGCTCTGTCTTCAGCTTTGTTAAAGATTAAATGGCGAGGTCCATTGCCGGCGGGCACCTTAATAGACTGCATTGGCTCATCAAGGAACTCTTCTTGCTCTTCATCAAAGCAATAGAAGTTGATGCGATCGGTGCCGAGATCGACAGTCACAAACTGTGGTGAGTTTTGTAAGAACAGGCATTGATGGGCGTGTGGGCTAGTTTGTCTCTCTTTGTTTGGCCCGGAACCAACCATCTGGATTGTTTTGAGTCGTTTATCGATGCTGCCGTTGATACTTAAGCTAAAAATATCGAATGTGCCTGATGAGTATTGCGACGTGATAGCAAACTTATTGTGTGGATCTATCGCGACGTGACAAGGGTGATCTCCCGAGATGAGGCTTGTATTGTGTGTTAGCTGTGAATCAACATTAGGTATATGAATGAGCTGGGGCTGTTTTTGCTGGTCCACTTCCGATGCAGTATAGATCCCAGTCTTTGTTACAGTAATAAAAGAGGGGTTAGTACATTTGATGATCAGCTCTAGAGGTAATAGTTTTCCTGTTTCTAGATCTAACTGAGTTTGATAAACACCTTGGCTTTTACTTGGTGTATCTGTGTAGCAACCGATCGTTAAGGGGAGGGGTTTCATAGGCTAGTCATACTCAATTAGAAAATGGAGCTGACATTGTCTTATAAAATCGTATTAAAAGTGAGGTTATAGAAGAGAATACTTGGTGACTTGGCTAGCAGATTTGCATATTCCAGATAAAACAAAACCCAGCTAAAAAGCTGGGTTCTATTTAATGATGGTGCGGTCGGAGAGACTTGAACTCTCACACCTCTCGGCGCCAGAACCTAAATCTGGTGCGTCTACCAATTCCGCCACGACCGCAGCAAATCTTTATAGTCATATCGAATATTGGTGCTTCAATAAGACGTTGTATAAGTGGTGGCTACTGCGGGATTTGAACCTGCGACCCCATCATTATGAGTGATGTGCTCTAACCAACTGAGCTAAGTAGCCATAATAAATCTAATCGATTCACTATTTGTTCTCTAATGAAAGAGAAATAATGGTGCGGTCGGAGAGACTTGAACTCTCACACCTCTCGGCGCCAGAACCTAAATCTGGTGCGTCTACCAATTCCGCCACGACCGCAGCAAA
>NZ_JBFRUJ010000004.1:7502-9077 GCF_041474575.1 Vibrio sp. 10N.222.51.C5 | reverse complement strand
TATCTTCGTATAAGGAGGTGATCCAGCCCCAGGTTCCCCTAGGGCTACCTTGTTACGACTTCACCCCAGTCATGAACCACAAAGTGGTGAGCGTCCTCCCCGAAAGGTTAAACTACCCACTTCTTTTGCAGCCCACTCCCATGGTGTGACGGGCGGTGTGTACAAGGCCCGGGAACGTATTCACCGTGACATTCTGATTCACGATTACTAGCGATTCCGACTTCATGGAGTCGAGTTGCAGACTCCAATCCGGACTACGACGCACTTTTTGGGATTCGCTCACTATCGCTAGCTTGCTGCCCTCTGTATGCGCCATTGTAGCACGTGTGTAGCCCTACTCGTAAGGGCCATGATGACTTGACGTCGTCCCCACCTTCCTCCGGTTTATCACCGGCAGTCTCCCTGGAGTTCCCGACATTACTCGCTGGCAAACAAGGATAAGGGTTGCGCTCGTTGCGGGACTTAACCCAACATTTCACAACACGAGCTGACGACAGCCATGCAGCACCTGTCTCAGAGCTCCCGAAGGCACACCTGCGTCTCCGCTGGCTTCTCTGGATGTCAAGAGTAGGTAAGGTTCTTCGCGTTGCATCGAATTAAACCACATGCTCCACCGCTTGTGCGGGCCCCCGTCAATTCATTTGAGTTTTAATCTTGCGACCGTACTCCCCAGGCGGTCTACTTAACGCGTTAGCTCCGAAAGCCACGGCTCAAGGCCACAACCTCCAAGTAGACATCGTTTACGGCGTGGACTACCAGGGTATCTAATCCTGTTTGCTCCCCACGCTTTCGCATCTGAGTGTCAGTATCTGTCCAGGGGGCCGCCTTCGCCACTGGTATTCCTTCAGATCTCTACGCATTTCACCGCTACACCTGAAATTCTACCCCCCTCTACAGTACTCTAGTTCACCAGTTTCAAATGCAGTTCCGAGGTTGAGCCCCGGGCTTTCACATCTGACTTAATGAACCACCTGCATGCGCTTTACGCCCAGTAATTCCGATTAACGCTCGCACCCTCCGTATTACCGCGGCTGCTGGCACGGAGTTAGCCGGTGCTTCTTCTGTTGCTAACGTCAAGAGATAGCGCTATTAACACTACCCCCTTCCTCACAACTGAAAGTACTTTACAACCCGAAGGCCTTCTTCATACACGCGGCATGGCTGCATCAGGCTTTCGCCCATTGTGCAATATTCCCCACTGCTGCCTCCCGTAGGAGTCTGGACCGTGTCTCAGTTCCAGTGTGGCTGATCATCCTCTCAGACCAGCTAGGGATCGTCGCCTTGGTGAGCCATTACCTCACCAACTAGCTAATCCCACCTAGGCATATCTTGACGCGAGAGGCCCGAAGGTCCCCCTCTTTGGCCCGTAGGCATTATGCGGTATTAGCCATCGTTTCCAATGGTTATCCCCCACATCAAGGCAATTTCCTAGGCATTACTCACCCGTCCGCCGCTCGACGCCCATTAACGCACCCGAAGGATTGTTAGTGTCGTTTCCGCTCGACTTGCATGTGTTAGGCCTGCCGCCAGCGTTCAATCTGAGCCATGATCAAACTCTTCAATTTAAGATTTTGT